>JBFFPW010000039.1:0-8545 GCA_041573815.1 Desulfuromonadales bacterium | reverse complement strand
ATGCCGACATCGAGTTTGCCGCGTTCAAGGATCTTGGCCATTTCCTGTGGACGGACCAATGAGCATTTCAGCTCATCGTCATCGCTGGTTGGGAAATAGCTGCGGGAGCTGGATTGAATTTTCCAGCCGGCTTTGGCGAACAGTTCGATGGTCGCTTTTTCGAGGCTCCCTTTCGGGATACCGAGTTTCAGTTCGTTGCTCATAATCAACTCCAGTCAGAAGCTTTGGGCCACCAAGACACCACCAGAAGTAGGCGCTTTTAGGCGAGGTACCAAGAAAGTAAAAAATGTTTTTAACGCAGAGTCGCAAAGGCGCAGAGAAAATCTAAATCAAGGTTTAAAACAATCGAATTTAATCGCCAGGAAATCAAAAAGCCTTAAGGGTTTAAATCAAAAGACCTTGCTTTTCTTGGTGTCCTTGGTGCCTTCGTGGCAAAAATGGTTTTGACTCTGATCCCGGATTATTTCTTTTTGTAGACTTCGTCCGGATCGAACAGTGGATTGCTATGTTCTACCCATTCACCATCTTCCCACTTCACGTAGAAACAGCTGCGGTTGCCGGTGTGGCAGGCGGCCGGGCCGTTCTGCTTGACCTTGATCACTACAGTGTCGGCATCACAGTCGGTGTAGATTTCCATCACGTCCTGGGTGTTGCCCGACTCCTCGCCCTTCATCCAGTATTTCTGGCGGCGCCGGCTGTAGAACCAGGTCTTGCCATCGCGGATGGTGTTGTCGAGGGTCTTCTCGTCCATGAAAGCAACCATTAGAACTTCGTTGGTTTCATGGTCCTGAATGATGGCCGGAATCAGACCGCCCATCTTTTCAAAATCAATTTTAATCACCGTTTAATCCTCCTTATACATTTCATTAAGTTCAATCTTTATGACATGCAGCAAGTAAAAGAGTCAAGTGTGACTGGGCCTATGTGGCAGGATCGGATTGCGGTTCGGTAGCTGGTCGCGCCATGCCGATTGCACGGGTGGCATCAATTGAATAGATAATGAGAGCTCCCCAGATCAGAGCGAAACTGACCATGTGGGCTGCGGAGAACGGTTCCTTGTAGAGCAGAACCGCTAGCAGAAAATGTAGTGTCGGGGTGATGTACTGCAAAAAGCCGATTGTCGATAGACGCAGGCGGCGGGTGGCGGCAGCAAAAAGCAGCAAGGGGATAGCGGTGACAATGCCGGAGGCCGGGAGCAACAGGTCAAACTTCGGCACGCCATGCCAGAAGATCATGGTGTCACTCAGGGCAAGCCAGACGAGATACGCCATGGCAATAGGCGTAATGAGGAGGGTCTCTCCGGTGAGGCCGGTCAAAGAATCAAAGGAGGCGGTCTTGCGCATCAGACCATAGAGGCCGAAAGTTGAAGCAAGAACAAGAGCGATCCACGGAAACTGACCGACCACAAAGATTTGACAGAGGACACCGACCGCGACCAGGCCGACACTGATCTTCTGCCAGAAGCGGAGGTATTCGCTCAACAGCAAGCGGCCGAGCAGAACATTGACCAGAGGCGTCATGAAATAACCGAGACTTGCCTGCAAAACGTAGCCAGCTTCAATGGCGATGATAAAGACCAGCCAGTTGGTGCTGATGAGAATCGCCGTCAATAATAGGCGCAGTCGGTCCTTGCGGTTTTTGAGGATGGCCGACAATACGTGCCACTGTTTGCGGCCACTGATCAGCAGAACCAGAAACAGGGTTGACCAGATGATTCGGTGGGCAAGGATTTCCAGCGGGGTGACATCTACCAGAGCCTTGAAAAAGACCGGGAAGAATCCCCAGAGCAGGTAGGCAGAAAAACCGAGAGCCAGCCCGGTGGTCGGTTTGTTGTCAGAAGTGAGTGACATGCTCAAGCCAGGCCACTAGCCCAGACGAGTCCGGCGGCAAAGAAAATAGCCGGCAGCAGGTTGCCGACCGGCAATCTCTTGATTCCAATCAGGTCAAACGAGATCGCCAGAATCAACAGACCGCCGACCGCGTTCATTTCGGCAACAACCGGTTCGGTCAGTATCCCCTGGAATTGGCCGGCAAGAATACTGATGCCACCCTGGTAAATCAGCAAGGGGATGATTGAGAAAATAACACCAATGCCGAGAGTCGAGGCCAGGGCAATTGAGGCAATGCCATCAAGGGCCGATTTGGCATAAAGGATGGTTGGCGAATCACCGAGGCCGTCCTGCAGCGCCCCCATGATCGCCATGGCACCGACGCAATAAAGCAGGCTGGCGGTCACAAAGGCTTCCGAAACTTTACCGGCACCGGAGAAACGGCTCTGCAGTTTATCGCCAAATTGCTCAAGTCGATTTTCAATGCCGATCAGTTCGCCGCAAAAACCTCCGGCAATCAGGCTGACAATAACGATCATCAGTTGCGCACTCTGTAGCGCCAGTTGCAGACCGATCAGAGCCACTGCCAGACCGAGGCCGGCCATCAGGGTGCCACGCATTTTGCTCGAGAGCCGATTGCCGAGGAAATGGCCGGCCAGGCTGCCGATGATGACGGCACCGATGTTGACGAGGGTTCCTTCGATAAACATGATGATCTCCGTAAAAGGTTTCTGCTTTTAGCATGGTTTCATTGAATCAACAAGATACAGATATTGGGATAAGGGGAGGGTGCAGTTTTTGGCGAGGTGTGGTTATGTTTTTCGACAGCGGACTGGAGCCGCTTACTTCCTGACCAAATTTGTTTGTCCCCCTCTTCCCTCCGCGTAATTTCCTCTGCTTTGTCAAACCGTCGGGTCCCGGCCCGACAGCCGGGTTCATTTCTTTGATAAGCCTCAAAGAAACGAACCAAAGAAATGGCTCGCCTGCGGCGGGCTTTCCTTGTGCGGTCGGTAGTGCTTTTGTTGAATGTTTGTGCTCGGGAATTCGCCTTGAGGCGAATACGGTTTGTCTTCGTGGTTGTTGCGGTTTGAGTATGTTCGAGGAAGCGGGCTACATCGATTTCGGTTAAGAGCTATGGAGGTAAGTCAATGCCACGCCATTGTCGATTTGATCGGGAGGCCTGACTTTAGCTTCTGGTCTAACCCGCTGTTCTTAAGTAGAATAGTCTTACCCCGCAACCTCGAACGCAGACTGACCGGAACCGCTACGGAGACGCACCGTGATCGACTTAAGTCGATCTCTCATCATCCAGGGTTCAATAGAAATAAGTAAAAACTGCATAAAAAAGCCCCCTGCAAGGGAGCCGTTTTCTGCATACTCTTTTATGGTTTAATAAAAGAGTATGGGGGAGTCCGCGGCCGCGACCGCGCGAATTTAATTAATAAGATTATTTATTTAGGTCTCCTCGATTCGCAAGGAATCTTCACCTGGCAGAGACCACATGGAGTCGCCTCGGTACCAAAGGTCGTCTGGGCATAGGGGGCGGTCACGCCGCGGATATATTTAAAACAGTTATTCTTGTCATGTCCGGCTGGTGAAATTGCCTTCGGTGGACAGCGGCGGATGCAGGCGCCGCATTTGCCTTCGGCGTACCAGAGACACCATTGCTGGAAATCAGTGTAGGGGCGTTCGGTTGCCGGCAGGTCAATTCTGGCGACGACCGAGCCGATGCGTACTGCTTTTCCCAGGGGGGTGATCAGGCCGTCACTCAGGCCGAAAGTGCCGAGACCGGCAACATAGGCAGTGTGGCGTTCCGACCAGTTGGAGGCGAGGCCGAAGGTTCTCGATTGCTGGTAGTCGAAGTCAGGAAGTCGTTCCGGTGCGACCGCCGGGTAGCCAGCTTCAGTCAACGTGTCGGCCAGATGCAACCGAAGTCCGCAGTTGAACTTTTCGCCGAAATCGCGTGAGCGGGCCCAGCGTTCGGCCGGCACTTCGGTCGCCAGTTTCTGGTCTGCCCGGGTTATGGCGGTTTGAGGCAAGAGGTAAACGATGACACTGAGATCGGCGGCAGATATTTCTTCTTCCGGGAACTGCATTTTCCAGGCTTTTTCCGGGAGCCAGTAGAAGGGGCCGATATCTTTTTTAATCTTTTGAAAAAGCGGGTCATCAGCCCGGGCGATAGCAACCATCGGTTCGCCCCAGGCCTTTTCATTAGTGCCATTGTTCAAAGTGTTCAGATCGCTGGTTGCCCAGAAATCATCGATGAGGTTTTCGACCCACTCCAAAGAGCCACTTTTTATATCTGTCGCTGACATGGTTCTTTCAATCTAACGCATAGCCGCAACGAGACAAAGCAAAAAGGAGCTTGGTTTGTGCGACAAGGAAAACAAAAAAAACAGAAAGTTGTTGCCGTAGAGGGCTTTGGAAGAGTTCTCAATTTGAAACATTTACGGGCTGATCATTAATTTGACCGTCCTGTTTATTTCCTGTACTGTAATTTATCTCATTTTGTATGAATCTGTAGCCGGGGGGGCAAGCAGGATCGATTGAAGCCACTCTGTTCTCAGGGTGGCTTTTTATGTTTGGGTGGCAATCAAACAGAGATGATTATAATTTCAGAAGAGGAGAGAGGTGTTGCGAGTATTCATCTTTGATGAGGATGAGTCTTTTCTGAAACTGCTCACAATCCTTTTTGAAAACAAAGGGCACAGTGTTCAAAGTTTCAAGGATGGATATAGCTGTCCACTCTTCCAAAATGATTCGTGCGAATGCCCATCTCAACATCGGTGCGCAGATGCCGTTTTGGTTAACATACGCCCGCCAAATATACAAAATATTGATATTCTCCTGAATCAGGATGCCAAGGGGTGCAAGCTCATAAAGGCGAATAAGGCTGTTATCAGCACGTCATTTACTGAAGATCTCGAAAAAAGGATCAGAGGATACGGCTTTCATACGATAAAGAAGCCATCCCGGCTATCCAAGATTGACGAATGGTTGGAAGGATGTTCAGAACGCCTCATGCGAGGTCCGTTCTAAAAGTCACATTATTGGGGACGTTATTTTTAACCTTAGGTTGCGGGGTGTTTAGGAAAGCTACTTGAAGGGGGAATGATGGAACGTGCATATATTGACGGTGATAGATATTTGGCCAATTTACAAAACAAAGAGGTCCATGATCTTTTGAGTGCGCAGCCTGGTTGTTCTTTAGATACCTTTATCGGGACAGGTTTTGATATCGCTTTTAGTCGTTTGGAGACTGCCAAACTAACGGGTTATAAAACTTGTAAGCATTGTTTTTGTGAAGACTAAATAGCCCCAGATTGCAGGGACTTTTGAAATAGCTCAGGCGCTCCGATTCCGGGGCGAGGGACTTGGTAACTCGGCCGGCAGTATAGGCCGCTGTGTTATGTAGTCAGGCAATTGCAGGAGTCGCGTGTTTGGCGGCGGGTCAAGCTCCACGTACAGCCGTTTTGAGTCGCTGATGTAAGATTTACTCAGATGCATCGGCAGCAGGTAGCTCGGCTTGATTTGTCGGCTGATCTGGTTCAGGTCAGTTGTGCAGAGATGAAAAGAGACGCGCGCCTTCTCTTTGTCTTCAGCAAGAAATGTGCATTCCGAAACCAGCAGTGTGACACCTCTCATAAGGTCACAGACGCGGTCCAGGTTTTCCGGCGTCATGCCGATGTCACTGATGTAGCCGATACTATTGGGCGACACGTCACGGCTTATCTTTTTCAAGAGCGCTTCTGCATTATCGACCATCTCAACCCTGTGCCCTTCTCCCGTATCGATCCATGTCTCGACCGGCCCAGCATCCCAGCTGTCGGCATAAAAACGTTTTTTCAATTCCTTGATCCATGGCCCGGCGAGAAGCTTCTCTTCACGCAATCGCTGCCGGTCAAGCAGGAAAGCTGGCGATTCCGTAACCCGGAAGATCAGGACCGGTATTTTATGATCGCAGACCTCGGTCTCGACGGTCAGATGCCGGGTTTTGTAAATGATTCGATCGTTCCGAGGAATGGTTTTCTGGTGTTGTGGTGTGAAGCCTCGACTTCCGGCAAATTCATACTGTTCGATCTGGTCCGGATGAACTTCGTAAACCAAAATAGTGCACCACGTTTCCTCTCTCAGGTTCCAGTCGTATCCGGCGAGCTTGTGGCTGATTCGGTCGAAAATCCCTGGCGGGCCGTAGACTGCTATGGCCCGGGGGGCAACAAGAACGTGCCTCAGTAGATGATCGAAGCCCATCAGGTGGTCCATATGGGCGTGGCTGACAAAAAGGGCATCAATGGAGCGCAGGACCCGTTTGGCTAAGTGGTGAATCTGTCCGCAGTCGATCAGAATGCCACGACCGGTTGGCCGGACATTAATGAACATGACCGGGTCATCGAGCAGCCCGGAGAAAAAGCTCGGTTGAAGATAGCGGAACAGGCCAAGGTTCTGCATGAAGCCTCCGTGGGTTCTATCGCTAAGTATACTGGGCAAGAGGATAGGTTTCCAATGCTCGTGTCGCTTAAATTGGTTGCGACATTTAAGATGACAAAAAGATGAACATCGGGAGTAACGACAGTTGGCTTTTACGATTTATCAGGGTATCTGGGACTCACCAAATCTGCGGAGTTTTTATAGGAACAAGAAGATAAATGAAAAAGTCATCTGTTTGACCGTTCAATTTATATCCGAGTGACAAAATTAATTTTTAATTTGAAAAAATCACGAAAGCCTTCGATCTGGAGATCGAGGGACCACTGCGTCTGTTGATTATTCTTCCTCGTAAGATAAAGTTAATACGATAGCGTAGCTGTTAACTCAGCAAGTAGGGGTAACTATGGCCATTGTTAAGCAAGTTGTCCTTGATGTTCTCAAACCACATCAACCCAACGCTCTTGAGTTTGCTTGCGAACTTGCAGATTTGGGAAACGAATATCAGGTTGACTTAATAGTGAAGGAGGTTGATGACAAAACCCAAACCATCGAACTGACGATTTCTGCCGATACGATAAATTTTGAAGTTGTTTCAAATCATATCAAAACCATGGGTGGTGCTATCCATAGTATTGATAAGGTCGCAGTCTTGAGTTCCAAACCACCCGAAGCAGAACAGCCTTCCTGAAATATTGAGACATGTTTAACCGACTACGCTCATTCTTGCGGATTACTGAATCAAGAAAAATCGCTCGCAGGTACTTTGTGACCAACGGCTTCGATGGTGTCTTGGCTACCCTCGGTCTTTTGATGGGATTTCGAGTGAACGTTAAGACTTCTCTGGATGTAATTATCGGAGCCTGCTTGGGTGCCGCTGTGGCATTGTTTATGAGCGGTATAACCAGCGCCTATATTAGCGAGTCGGCAGAAAAGGAAAGAGAACTCCGTTTACTTGAACAATCAATGATCGCCTCATTGGATCAAAGCGTCCATGGTCAGGCCGCACGGCAGATGCCTTGGGTTATTGCACTAATTAACGGGCTTTCTCCATTGTGTCTAGCACTTCTGGTTATGGCTCCTTTGTTTATTGCGGAGGCGCAGTTATTCGGGGATGTTCCCCCCTTGGATGCGGCAATTGCCGTAGCCCTACTTTTGACTTTTTTGCTGGGGGTATATTCAGGGCGCCTGGGGGGACGGTACTGGTTGTGGTCAGGATTACGCAGTTTAATGATAGCTGTAATTACGGCCATTATTATTTTTGTCCTAAACAGAGGTCTGAGTGTGCAATAAAAAATACGGTTCTGGTTAACTGAAGGGCAGTGTGTCAGACGGAGGACTTATGAGAACTGTTGTCGATTTGACCGTTCTTTTTGTTTTGGTACATTGCGTATTGTCTTGAATTTTATAATTATAAGAATTCAGATAAGTGAGCACATGGATAAAAGCGACATGTTAGATCACTGCTTTTCCATCTATTCACCGGTTGGGCGCTCGAAAAAGTCGTATGGTTTGAGGGACTGACATGTCATCGAATGCAGATGTACCTAAGGCAGCTCAAGCAGCATCCCCTCGCCAGTGGATCAGTTTAGTTGTCGTGTATTTCTTAATACCTCTCGTGCTCTTGGTGTGTGGGGGGGATTTTGGTTGGTGGCAAGCATGGGTCTACTCCATACTGATTGTTTCCGCCGGCCCAGGGGGGCGTATTATTGCTGAACGGCGACATCCGGGGCTGTTGGCTGAACGACAAAATATGGAGAAAGTCCAAAGTGCTAAAGCATGGGATAAGGTTCTTGCACCGTTGATGGCTCTGAGTGTGAGTTTTCCACTGGTCATTGTGGCCGGGCTGGATCATCGTTTTGGCTGGTCGCCCGTATTTCCGTTATGGCTCATCGTGCTCGGATTCCTCCTGATATCGCTCGGATACGCTTTTGCTGCATGGGCGATGATAGAGAACCGCTTTTTCTCCAGCGTGGTGCGTATTCAGTTGGACCGAGGGCATGTCGTGTGTGACAGTGGCCCTTATCGGATGGTGCGACATCCGGGCTATGCTGGGAATATGTTGGCACTTCCGGGTGTGGTATTGGCCTTAAACTCAATGTGGACACTTATCCCGGTTGCGGTGGCGCTAATCATCGCGGTGATTAGAACGGTACTGGAAGACCAGACCCTTCAGGACGAATTGCCAGGCTATAGCGACTATGCGCAACGCGTACGCTATCGGTTGATACCTGGGATTTACTGAAGGGGTTCTTAAGTAACCAAGGATTTTTAATAAGCTATTAGCAGGT
>JBFFPW010000038.1:0-8585 GCA_041573815.1 Desulfuromonadales bacterium | reverse complement strand
TGCCCACGGGCTAATCGTGTTGTGTTGCAGCAACTGCTGGCCAACGCTGATCCGTCAGTAGAGGTTGTTGCCGACGTCCTGGCGACCTCGCCTGTGCACTCGTTGCTGGCCGCCGCTCAGTTTGAGAAGGTCGGTCAGGCGGCGCTTATGGTCTACGGCGATCGCTCGGCTATCGAGCTCTCTTCGATGGTCGCCTTGGCCAGTCTCGGCAGCGTTGGCTGAGTTTCCCGGCTTCTTAGATTGTTGGCCGCGCACTAAAATTTGACAGCAACCGCCTTTCTGACGTATACAGAGCAGCCGGCTGATAGTGAAGACGGTCGGCGACAGGTCTTATCTCTACGCAGTACATCCTTTCTGCCGTTGCTCCCTGTCAAAATAAATATTTTGAAATTGAAAGTGAGTTTTTCCGATGATGAATTTAAAGCCTGAAGTCGTCGCTCAGCTTGAGCGGGTGCTCGGTTCTGTCGAAATGTTGTTGCCGAAAGCGGTCAAGCCGGTCAATTGGGCAAACTGTCATGCTGCCAACTGGCGCCGCCATTCTTTCTCCGGATACCTTGAACCGGTCAAAGTCACAGACAATACCCGTCTCGATGATCTGCTCGGCGTTGAAGAGCAGAAAGAGATTATGATCAACAACACCCGTCAGTTCATCCAGGGGCTGCCGGCCAACAACGCCCTGCTCTGGGGGTCGCGCGGCACCGGCAAGTCGTCGCTGGTCAAGGCGATCCTCAACGAATACGGCAATGACGGTCTACGGGTCATTCAGGTCGAAAAGGAAGACCTGGTTTACATCTCGGAAATTTTCGCCGCCGTCGAAGATCAGCCGTACCGCTTCATCATGCTTTGTGACGATCTGACCTTCGAGACCGGCGAGCTTGCCTACAAGATGCTCAAGAGTGCTCTCGACGGATCGGTCTACTCGGCGCCGGACAATGTGCTGATCTACGTCACCTCGAATCGTCGCTACCTGTTGCCGGAGTACGATGGCGATCACCTCGGCGGCAAGTATGTCAAGGGTGAGCTGCAGCAGAGTGAAATTCAGGAAGAGAAATCATCCCTCTCCGACCGCTTCGGTCTCTGGGTACCGTTCCATGTTTTTTCACAGGATCGTTATCTCGATGCGGTCAAGCTCTGTCTTGAACACTGGAGCAACAAGCTCGACCAGGAGGTCCCCTGGAGCAAGGAGCTTGAAGTGGCGGCCATCAAGTGGTCGCATGACAAGACCAAGCGTTGTGGCCGGACCGCCTTTCAGTTTTCCAAGAACTGGGTCGGCAAATACCTGCTGAAGTAAATTATCGTAACTCTATCGACATCCACAGGAAGAAAACAATGAACGACTACAAACTTTACAAATGCACGATTTGTGGTGACCCTTACCTTGGCGACACTGCGCCTGTTAATTGCCCGTATTGCGGCGCCAAGCAGGACCGTTTCGTTGATGGCCGCGACTACGTCAGCCCGTTTGCCTGTGAGCAGATCTTCACCGATGAAGAGAAGGCGAACTTTCAGGCGGCGCTTGATATCGAGGTCGGCAATGCCAGCTTCTACCAGGCGGCAGCGGCAAGCTCGAGTGAAGAATATTACCAGTGGTTATTCAAGGCGTTGATGAAGGTCGAAAAGGAGCATGCCGGCATTTTTGCCAAGCACCTTGAGATTGCCAAGCCGGAGCTGATTACAGTCGAGGCGAGCCGTGATGGTGAAGCAAACCTTGAAGAGAGCCATCGCCGGGAGCAGGTTGCAATCGAGTCATACCGGCAGTTCGCCGCAAGCGCGACGACCCAACGGGCCAAGGATGTGTTTGAGGCCCTGGTCGAGATCGAATCGGACCACCTTGGTCTGGATGGTTAAAGTTTTCGGTGAGCGATATCGTTGAGTCAACAGAAAAGGCCGCATCTCTTATTCGAGGTGCGGCCTTTTTGATCTGATGCTTTTATCGGCAAAAACAGGATTAACGGCCCACTTCATTGAGATCGTGATCCGGTTTCAGGCGCTCCGGTCCCCGAAGAATTGTCAAGTCTGCGGTCGTGGCGATGCCGCGCAGCATGCCGTTAAAAACATAATGATGAAATGGGAGTACCGTGTACCAGTAGAGGAGCCCCAGCAGTCCCCGGGGCAGGAAGCTGGCAGATTGCCGAAGTTCAATTTGCCCGTCGGTCAACGGTTTCAAGTCAAAAGCAAGAACCGCCTTGCCCGGCAGCTTCATTTCGGCGACCAGGCACAGGTGCTTCGGTTTTTCTACCGCGGTCACCCGCCAGAAATCAATGGCGTCACCCGGATAAAGTTCTGAAGTGCTGCGGCGGCCACGATCGAGTCCAACACCGCCAAAAAAACGGTCGATAAAACCTCTCAGTTTCCAGAGCCAGTCGGCATGATAATAGCCGGTCTCACCGCCGATAGAGCTGAGTGACTTCCAGACGTCTTCCGCCTCTGCCTGCACTATTATCCGGCGCGAATCAGTGCAGATACTGCCGCCAGCCCAGTTCGGGTCACCAGCGACGCTCCATTCGGCCGGGTCGATCTTACCGGAATCGCTCCAGGAGGTTTCTACCGTATGCTGCCTCAGATGGTCGAGGGCCAGGTGGATTGCTTTGCGGGCATCGAAAAGCTCCTGTGGCAACAGTGCGACAATCCGTTTATCGTGGCAGACCACCGGGTTGCTTAATCCTTCAGCAAGGGGGCGGGCGATTGAGGCCGGGATCGGTGTTACCAGGTGGATCCAGTAGGAACTGAGGCGTGGCGTAAGAACCGGAACCGGGATGACCAGGCGCCGCGGCAACCCGGCCTCCTCGGCATAAATTTTCATCAGTTCGCGATAGTTGGTCACGTCAGGTTGACCGATATCGAAGGTCTCGCCGATGGTCTTCGGCTCCTCGATGCAGCCGATCAGGTAATGGAGTACATTTCTGACACCGATCGGCTGGCAGGGGGTGTCGATCCAGCGTGGCGTGATCATCACCGGCAGGCGATCGACCAGATAGCGCAGAATCTCGAATGAAGCGCTGCCGGCGCCGATGATCATGGCCGCCCGCAAAATGGTGACCGGCACGTCTCCTTCACGCAGGATATCACCGACTTCGGTTCTTGATTGCAGGTGGTGACTGAGTTCGGCATCCTTGGCCCCCAAACCGCTTAAATAGATAATTTGTTCCAGCTTCTCGGCAGCGGCTGCTGTTGCCATGTTGGTTGCCGCCAGTCGATCGGTTGAGGCAAAATCGGCAACCCCCGGAATCATCGAGTGCACGAGGTAATAGGCGGCGCGGCAGCGCTGCATGGCCGCCTGCAAAGAGTCAAGGTCGAGGACATCACCCTTGATAATTTCAAGATGTGGGTGCTTGGCCCACGGCCGATTGTTCAGTTTTTCGGGGGCCCTGGCCAGGGCCCGCACATGATAACCGGCTTCCAGCAGGCGCGGTACCAGGCGGCCGCCGATATAGCCGGTCGCTCCGGCAACAAAGATGGGTCTCGAATCAGACATGGTTGCGCAGACTCAGTTCGATCGGGTGGGGGTTGAGGTAAACCTGCTGTTGCAGGTACGGCTGCTGGTACTTACGGACGAAATGGTTGAGCAGGGTGATCGGTACAATCAGCGGGGTCTGGAGATTGTGGTACTGGTTGATGATCATCAGGACCTCCTGTTTTTCGTCGGCACTGAGCTGTTTTTTGAAATAGCCGAGCACATGCTGGAGTACGTTCACATGCTTTGCCACCGTGGTTTTCATGCGCAGCCCCTTCATCAGCAGTTTCAGGTAATCGTCATAGAGGGTCTCTGTCTCCAGCTCTCCGGCCCGGGCAACAAGCTTGCCCATTTGCCGGTAGACCTCGGGGCTGTGTGCCATGAGCAGCAGCTTGTGGCGGCTGTGAAAGTCGACCAGGCCGCCGGCAGTTTGCCCTTGTGCCAGAAGTTTTCGCCAACGCTTCAGGGTGAAGAGGATTTCGATAAAATTCTCGCGGAGTTTTGGATCGTGCAGCCGACCATCCTCTTCGACCGGCAGCAGGGGGAAGCGCTGCATGAACTCCCGGGCAAACAGGCCAACCCCTTTCTTGTTCGGCACGCCGTTCCGGTCATAGAGCTTGACCCGTTCCATACCACTGCTCGGTGACTTTGATTTAAAAATAAATCCGCTCAGGTCCTCCTTCTCAAGCTCATCGAGCCGCTTTTGCGCCCAGCTGGTCATCCGTTCGGTGATATCCTCACCGCTTTTGGAAAAGACCAGTCGCGGATCTTCGGTTGTGCCGGCCAGGCGCAGAGTGTCACGCGGGGTCGGCAGGCCAATTTCGACCTCGGGACAGACCGGCACGTATTCGACGTAGCGGCCAAGGGTCTCGGTCAGAAACCGGTCGAGTTTGTGGCCGCCGTCAAATCGGACTTTTTCGCCGAGCAGGCAGGAGCTGATACCGAGACGGATTTTATCTGTGGACATTTTTCCCCCTTGAGAGAGTGGTTGCGAGGCCTGTCATCAGGGTGGCACAACCTCGATCAGAACCTCGTTGCGGCGCAGGAACCAGAGGCTGAATGGCGCATTGTAACGGGCAAAGATCGGTTTGCCGACGGGAGTAAGACCGGCCTTAATGGTTGCATCTATCAGGATTTTCTCGTTCTTTCGATATCGTTCCTGACTCCAGGTGCCGGAGTAGCGGCGGGCGACCAGCAGTCGGGCCGGTATGTTCCTGATTTCAATCGTCGCATCATCCGGTTTTGGTAAATCCTCCAGTTTGTATGCGGCCGGCATGACAAAGGCAAAACGGTAACTCTTTTGATCCGACTCTTCTGCCAATGGCTGCTGGATGACCGGAACTGTCATCGAAATCTTTCCCTGTGGACGGTCGTCTTCGCTGATAAAACGGAACAGCTTGCGAAAAGCCTGGTTGCCGATTTCGTCGAAGTCACCGGTCGTACGGATTTCAGCAACGACATAGGGTTCATATTGTCTCAACTCGAAGTCATCGTAGGTTGTGACGACCGTGTATTGGGGTTCTTCGTAGGCCAAGACGGAACCTCCCGATAAAAGCCCGACACCAACCAGCAGGAATGTCCGCAGCAGTCGGTATGTTATTTTGTTCTTCACAGGTATTTCCTCATGAGGGGCGGATGTCAGGTTTGTTCGATATCCGGCACTTCACCGCCAACCAGTGCCAGTATCTTATCGACCCTGAAGTAGACCAGGAACTTCGGCCCTTTTGCCGCATCTTCTTCCGGGCTCAGGCAACGCCGGGTCATCTGCCCAATTAACGCGCTATCGGTCTCCTCCCGAGTTTTTTCAAGATAGAGCCGGAGGCCCTTGTATCCGGGGCCTGCTTCAATGAAAAGAAAGACTGCAAAAGGGTTCTCCTGAACATTGTGATGGGTGAGACGGTCACGCATGATAAAGGCAACTGTTCCGTCTTCGGCGACGTGGGGGCGTGCATAGATCGCCGCATCGACTTTGCCGGCGTTGTCTGCCGTTGACAGAACCCCGGTGCCCTGCTTTTGCTCAAAATAATCAGCTAGATTCATGTTGGTTCTCCTTGTTGAAAACATCTTTAATAGACTAGCTTAAAAATACAAAGCTACAACAGTGTATTCAAAAGATTCTCTGTCTTGACAGTCGCCAAGGATGGTCGTAAAGTCTTTTGCATCCTTCAGGGCCAGCCCTGAAAGTTAACAAAATCCATAATATGCAAGAGAGGTGAACTGTGAAAAAAATTATTCTATTGATGGTTGTGGCAATTTTCATGTGCGTTTCAAGCGGTATGGCTTCAATGATGACGACTGACTCCGGACTGCGTTACGAAGACCACAAGATTGGTGATGGCGCGACCGCCACGGCCGGTCAGAAAGTCAGTGTTCACTACACCGGTTGGCTTGACCAGGATGGCGAGAAGGGCAAGAAATTCGACAGTTCGGTGGATCGTGGCCGGCCGTTTGACTTTCCGCTCGGTGCTGGCCGGGTTATCCGTGGCTGGGATGAAGGCGTGGCCGGCATGAAGGTCGGTGGCAAACGGACTCTCTATATCCCGTCGAAGCTCGGTTATGGCGCCCGCGGTGCCGGTGGCGCTATTCCGCCGAATGCTGATCTCATTTTCGATGTTGAGGTGCTGAAGGTTCAGTGAGGGGAATAACCTCAAAAGAACTTGCGGCTTCGCCTTCAGGAAAAGTGCTGGTCGATATCCGTCAGCCGGAAGAGTGGCGCACGACCGGTGTCATTCCAGGCTGTCACCTGCTGACCTTTACCGAGGCCGATATTGATGGCTGGCTGTCGGCTCTGGCCGAAGTCGCCACTCCGGATGATGATCTGGTGTTGGTTTGCCGGACGGGTCATCGCACCGGTCTCCTGCTCGATTTTCTTCACGAGCAGACACCGTACCATCAGGCGCAGCACCTCGCCGACGGTATCCTCGGTTGGCTCGACAATCGCTTGCCGGTGGTCACGGTCGAGTAATCAAAAAGGGGACAGCGTAAATGCTGTCCCCTCTTAATTTGTCTGGCGTCCCCTGAATGAAAGGCGATTACTCTGTCTCCAGCCCCTTGGTGTTGAGGGTGATAATCGTGTCTTTCCCCTCTTGCTCAACGAACTGAATCCGATGCAGCACATGCTCCGGCAGCCGATTCAGGTCGGTGGTAACAAACTTGTCTCCCGTCTTGACCAGCAACCCCTCCCGCTCAAGACGGGCAAAATCTATCGGTAGGGCCATCAGGTGCTTGGTGTGCTCGATCTTCCTCTTGATATCGTCCATCACGTCATTGCCGCGAAGGTATTGACTGCGCAGGCTGTTGGTCCCCGGGTTCTCTTTGGCCGCCAGACTGCTCATCTCCTGGCGCAGATTGTCAACCGACTTTTGCGCCTCTTCGGCCAGTTCCGCAACCTCCCTGGAGTAGCACCGCCTCAGCTCGGCCGAGAGTTCTCCCAGCTTGTTGCGCATCCGCTGCAACTCAATTCCGAATATTTCATGCTGCTTTTCCGTCAGGCGGCTATTCTGTGCCATACGATCCTCCCGAAGCTGATGTTATTAACCGAGCGGAGCAGTTTTGTTGCGTGGGCGGCTGGCTGTCTCTGTTTCGTCCAGCCACATGATCTCGACCTTACGCTTGGCGAACTTTCTGGCCGCCTTGAGGTTGGCGTGCAGAATATCAACCCGTTTTGACCAGCGTTTGTTCATTCGGTCTTCAACCCGAAACAGGCCCATCCCCTTGATGATGACGAGGTCGCCCAGCCGGATACCAAGTTTTTCCATGTCACGGCTGACGGCAATCACCCCGACCCTTGATGGTGTGCCGCTGGCGGTAATCCAGGGTTGGCTGTTGCACTCTTCTTCACGAGCCGTATAGGCTGTCGCAGTGACCGCCAGGGTGTTGAATGGTTGGCCGCGGTACTCCTGACCGAGCGCGTGGGAAATAACGCCTTCCAGTTGTGCAATGGCCTGGTTTTGCATATCGATGATGTTCTGCTGGGCCTCAAGCTGTATCAAGCCTTCGAGTGGCAAAGAGGCCTGCACTTCCTGTGGTTGACCACCAAACAGGACACTGATGCCGAGGGTGACACTGCACAGCGCCAGGCAGATAGAGCGGATGGCAAGGTTCCGTAAAAAGCCTCTGCTCGAGATGCCCGCCAATAGAGCTTTTTTAATGTTTAATATCTTGTTCATTCTGATGAAAATATCCCCGGTTCCAGGTGATACGATGCTGTTGGTAGATAAAGCAAGAAACATGCACAAAAATGGTGAGCGACGTCCAGGAGCGGGGTCTCGGGGACGGTCAGGAAATTATGTCTATGTTTTCAGGCTGTTATCAAGTGGGTATTTTGAAATTAAAATTTCCGGGTGGCGATTGGTTGTTGTCGACCAGGCTGAATGCGAAGCCGATGGCACATTCCCGATCGGTACGGATGTGTCACAGTGTGACATGCCCAGAAAGGAATTGTCCCTTGTTCTGTGTTGATCGCGAGGACCTGATCTTTAATTCCCGCACCCTCTGGGTTTGACACCAACCAACCGTGCTGAGTTCCCGACCAGTCCCCGGTCTGCTATAGTTGTTCTTGAACCACTGCGGGAGATAAGCTCCCTTAAATTTCATAATTTTATTTTTTACAATGGGAATAAGGAGGGTCGTCGATGAAAATCGTAAAAATCTCTCTTGTCGTTTCTCTATTGCTCGCCCTGTGTGGTTGCTCCTCCACTCCTTTGCCTGATTACCCCGGCCCGGTCACCAGGCCCGCTATCTCCCCCTGTCTCGATTCACCGCTTCTGGCGCACGCCGAGGCTCTTGCCAGGGCGACTCCTGATAAAAACTATGTTCGCTTGCTTGAGATTGGTAACAACGCTCTGCTCGCCCGTATTCACCTGATTCGCAGCGCCCGTCGCAGTATCGAAATCCAAACGATGATCTGGGCCAACGATGAAACCGGCCGGTTGATTATGTTTGAACTGATTCAGGCCGCCCGCCGTGGGGTCAAGGTACGGCTGATTATTGATCATCTGGCGTCGGAGCAGCATATAGAAATTGCGAGTTTTCTCGGCTACATCAACCCCAATTTCCAAATCAAGATGTTCAATCCGGTCACCGGCGTTTTTGGCCAGCTCAAAGCTGAACCCTCCTTTATGGATAAGTT
>JBFFPW010000037.1:0-8763 GCA_041573815.1 Desulfuromonadales bacterium | reverse complement strand
ACGGTTGCTGCAAGTCGGTACAAAGTAGAGTCGAACTCGCCTTGGAGCCGCAAAAGTGAATGTTTTTTTCACTAGCTTTTGCCGTGAGCCAGCGTAAATGGCCAAACAAGGTCTACTCCGGTAGACGAATCAGGGTGGTACCGCGAAGCTTAAGCTCTCGCCCCTGTCAGGGGTGGGAGTTTTTTATTTATCGTGCAGAAGAAAGGGGGTGGTCGTATGGAATCTGATCTAGTTGAGCTAAGTCGAATAGATGCGGAATCAAGATTAGTTGTTAAATTTATTGACCGGCCACTTCTGGCGGCTGGTAACCGGGTAGAACGAATGGAGGAGTTATGAGCGACAAAAAAAACATTATTGTTTTTGATACGACTTTGCGTGATGGCGAGCAATCACCTGGCGCCAGTATGAATATTGAAGAAAAGTTGCGTATTGCCCATCAGCTTGAAAAGCTGAATGTTGACGTCATTGAAGCTGGTTTCCCGATCGCTTCAATTGGTGATTTTGAGGCTGTCAAGAAAATCGCTGAAACAGTTAAGGGACCGCAGATAGCCGGCTTGTGCCGGGCGAACTTCAAGGATATCGACCGGGCCTGGGAGGCCTTGCAGTATGCTGGTGATCGCGGTCGCATTCATACGTTTATTGCCACATCAGATATCCATATGGAGCGCAAGCTGCAAATGGAACCGGCCAAGGTCAAAGAGACGGCCGTCGCAGCCGTTAAGCACGCAGCAAAGTACACCTCAAATGTTGAGTTTTCTTGCGAGGATGCGGTGCGGACCAGAATTGACTTCCTGGCTGAGATGGTCGAAGCGGTTATTGATGCCGGTGCGACTACGGTAAATATTCCCGACACGGTCGGCTATGCGATGCCTCACGAGTTCTACGAGACCATCACTTATCTCAAGGAGAACGTGCCAAACATCGACAAGGCGACCATCTCGGTGCATTGTCACAATGACCTTGGACTTGCTGTCGCGAACTCTCTGGCGGCAATTCGTGCTGGAGCCCGTCAGGTTGAGTGTACGATCAATGGTATCGGCGAGCGGGCCGGTAACTGCTCACTTGAAGAGATTGTTATGGGGCTGCGGACCCGGCATGACATCATGCCTTATACAACACAGATCGAAACCGAGCATATTTATGCGGCCAGTCGTCTGCTTTCAACAATCACCGGGATTACCGTTCAGCCGAACAAGGCGATCGTTGGAGCCAATGCCTTCGCTCATGAAGCCGGTATCCATCAGCACGGGGTGTTGATGGATAAGGAAACCTATGAAATCATGACGCCTGAATCGATCGGTTTGAATCAAAACAAGTTGGTTCTCGGAAAGCATTCCGGGCGTCACGCTTTTGTTGATCGATTGAAAGAACTCGGATACGAGTTGCCGCAAGAAGATATTGAAAAAGCTTTTGTCCGCTTCAAGGCTCTCGCTGATCAGAAAAAAGAGATTTTCGACGAAGACCTTGATGCCATAGTCGCTGATGAAATTGTTCGTATCGAAGAACGGTTTAAGCTGGTGCAGATGAATGTTTCATCAGGCTCTTTTGCAGCACCGACGGCCACTGTCCAAATGGAAGTGGAAGGTGAAGAAAAGAAAACTGCGGTTATGGGTGCCGGTCCGGTTGATGCAACGTTCAAGGCGATTAAGGCTTTGACCGGTAGCAATGCTGAATTGAAACAGTATTCAGTCGGGGCAATTACCGGCGGTACCGATGCCCAGGGCGAGTGCACGGTCCGTCTTGCCGAAAATAATCGTGAGGTTCTCGGCCAGGGTGCACATGAAGATATAATCGTTGCCAGCGCCAAAGCCTATATCAACGCTCTGAATAAAATGGCTTCAGTTATGGAACGGACAAGAGTTTCGATTTGAGTCAATAGGTAGATATCTGAATTTGAGCAAGCTCGAAAATATGTGGAGTTTAAGGAGTAAAGATGGGAAAAACGACTGCTGAAAAAATATTTGCATCACATTTGCGTGATGAGCCGTTTGAAGGGACCAAGGTCATCGATATTGATCGGGTACTCTGTCACGAGATTACGACACCGGTTGCTATAGCTGACCTCGAGTGGCGTAACAAGGACCGGGTTTTTGATAATACCAAGATCAAGGCGGTCATTGACCATGTCACCCCGGCCAAGGATAGCAAAACCGCCCTGCAGGCCAAGATTCTTCGCGATTGGGCCAATCGGCACGAGATCAAAGACTTTTTTGATGTCGGCCGCAATGGCGTCTGTCATGCGATCTTTCCGGAGAAAGGTTACATCCGCCCGGGCTTTACGGTCATCATGGGTGACAGCCATACCTGTACTCACGGTGCTTTCGGTGCTTTTGCCGCTGGCGTCGGTACAACTGATCTCGAGGTCGGAATTCTAAAGGGGGTCTGTGCTTTTCGTGAACCAAAGTCGATACGGATTAACCTGGACGGTCAGCTCGGCAACGGTGTTTATTCAAAAGATGTCATTCTCTACGTGATCGGCCAGCTCGGTGTGAACGGTGCTACCGACCGTGTTATTGAATTCCATGGCCCGATAGTTGAGGCTATGGATATGGATGCCCGGATGACACTGTGTAATATGGCTATTGAGGCAGGCGGGACCAGTGGTATCTGTCAGCCCGATATGGTGACCGTTGATTATCTCTGGCCTTTTATTCAGGATGAGTTTGCCAGTAAAGAAGCGGCCTTGGCCGATTACAGCAAATGGCAAGCTGATGCTGATGCCGAGTACGACAAGGTCTTCAGTTTCGATGTCTCTGAAATCGGTCCGCAGTGTACTTATGATTACAAGCCGGATTGTGTCAAGCCGGTCACCGAAATGGTCGGCACCAAAGTTGACCAGATCTATATCGGCAGTTGTACGAACGGTCGTATTGAGGATCTGCGGCAGGCAGCGGAAATCCTCAAAGGGAAAAAGATCGTTGATTCGGTCCGTGGTATCGTCTCGCCGGCGACTCCGGCAATCTTTAAACAGGCGATGAATGAAGGGATCATGGATGTTTTCATGGATGCCGGTTTCTGTGTTACCAACCCGACCTGTGGTGCCTGTCTTGGCATGAGTAATGGTGTTCTCGCTGAGGGCGAATCGTGTGCTGCAACAACCAATCGTAACTTCTCCGGGCGTATGGGGAAGGGCGGTATGGTCCACTTGATGAGCCCCGCCAGTGCAGCAGCGGCCGCGCTTACCGGGGTTATCACCGACCCTCGTGATTGTTGATAGGAGATACTGATTATGAAGAAGACATTTGGCGGTTCAGCTATCGTCCTGAACCGAGCCGACATAAATACTGATGAGATCATCCCGGCCAAGTATCTGACAGAAGTGACCAAGGAAGCGCTGACCCCCTATATCCTCGAGGATCTGGTTATTGATGGTTTTGATCCCAAGGGTGAGAAGCTGAAAAAGGCTCAAGTCGTTATCTCGCGGGAAAACTTTGGTTGTGGCTCTTCACGTGAACATGCACCCTGGGTGTTTGAGGTCAATAATATCCACACTATTATTGCCGAAAGCTATGCCCGGATTTTCCGTCAGAACATGTTCAACTGCGGTATGCTGGCTATCGAATTGCCGAAAGAAAATATTGAAACAATCCTTGCCCTTGAAGCCCAAGGTGAGGTCGCGGTTGATATTGATCTTGATGCGCAGACCGTTTCTGCCAGCGCCGGCGAATCTGTAGAGTCCTTTCCGTTTGAAATCAGCCCGTTTGACAAAGCGTTGGTTGAGGCCGGAGGTTGGGTGGAGTTTGCCGATTCACGTTACTGATCATTGTCTGTCATATTTGAGTCTATTGTTTAATCAATCAGGCCGGTTTTTCACCGGCCTTTTCTTTGATAAGGGATTGACAAAACGAGGCTGCTCTCCCTATAGTTGCAACCTGCGTTTCAGCGAATAATCAATGGAATCTATATAAGGAGAGATTTAATGAGCAAGTCGTTTAAAATTGCGGTTCTGCCCGGTGATGGGATTGGTCCGGAAGTTATGGCAGAGGCGATCAAGGTTTTGGAAGCTGTTGAAACTAAATTCGACACTTCTTTTGAATTTACTTTTGCCAATGTTGGCGGCGTCGCTATTGATGAGGAAGGTCAGGCTCTGCCGGATCCAACTGTCCGTATTTGCAAGGAATCTGATGCCGTTCTCTTTGGTTCGGTCGGTGGGCCGAAATGGGAACATCTGCCGCCGGATGAGCAACCGGAGCGCGGAGCGCTTCTGCCGTTGCGTAAAATATTTGGTCTGTTCTGCAACCTGCGTCCGGCCATAATCTTTCCTGCCTTAACCGGAAATTCCTCACTGAAACCTGAAGTTATTGACGGCGGTTTTGATATTCTGGTCGTTCGTGAGTTGACCGGCGGTATCTATTTTGCCCAGCCGAAAGGGATTGAAGGCGAGGGTGGTGAGCGCACCGGTTTCGATACCATGAAGTATAGCGATGCCGAAGTAGAGCGGATCGCCCATGTCGGTTTCCAGGCGGCTCAAAAGCGGGGCAAGAAGCTCTGTTCAATCGATAAGGCGAATGTCCTGTCGACTTCGGTTCTCTGGCGTGAAGTTGTCGAACGCGTTGCCAAGGACTACCCCGATGTTGAATTGAGTCATATGTACGTCGATAATGCCGCCATGCAGCTCTGTCGCTGGCCCAAGCAGTTTGATGTCATGCTTTGTGGCAACATGTTTGGTGATATTCTTTCCGACGAAGCTGCCATGCTGACCGGTTCTCTCGGTATGCTGCCTAGTGCTTCACTGGCCGAGGGCTCTTTTGGCCTTTATGAGCCATCTGGAGGGTCGGCACCCGATATTGCAGGCCAGGGCATCGCCAACCCGATTGCCCAGATACTTTCTGCCGCAATGATGTTGCGTTACTCCTTCGGCTTGACAGAGGCCGCTGATGCCGTCGAAAAGGCGGTAGAAAAGGCGCTGAACGACGGAATCCGTACTGGTGATATCTACCAGGAACTTGAAGGCGAGAAGAAAGTCAATACCATTGAAATGGGTGAGGCGATTGTCAGTCGCATCTGAGAATATTTCTTGTTCTGATAAAACGGGGGCCGAATGGCCCCCGTTTGTATTCTTACTATGAACGACATCGGCAAAGAGATCCCAGGTCATGTCAGGATTACGCATGCGCTGTTAGATGCGAGGATCAATTTGATTCTCGGGGTTCTGGCAATTGCCGCTGTTTTTGCTTCGACGACCTTTGGGCAACTATTGCTCTTAGCCTCTCTTGCCTTCTTTCTTGTCCTGAAGGTTGATGTTTTAAAGATCTTCCGGCAGCGCCTGTTCTGGCTTCGCTGGTTCTTTCTGTTTATTGTTTTGCTGCATACGCTTTTATCGCCGGGTTATACGTTGCTGGGAGTTTCCTGGCTTTCCTCTGATGGCCTGTTGTTCGGGCTCAAGGTTTCAGCGCAGATATCGATTGCGCTGGCGGCTTCGCTGGTTTTGACTCACTCTGCTTCAGCTGAACAACTCACGACCGCCGCGGCTCGTTTATTACAGCCCCTGAATCTGCTCGGCATCAATGTAAAGCAGTTTATGTCGCAGATATTGTCGACTCTCCATTTTGTTCCAATCCTGCAAGAAGAGGCGATGACGGTGGCAAATGGTTTACCAGACAAGGCGACGCGTATCGGGAAATTGCAGCTGTTGGTTGTGGCACTCATCGAGCGTCTGGTTGCAAGAGCCGACCAGATGGCGTTCGATGCCGCATTGACCGGTCAACATCACGTTGAAATTGAGACGCTGCGGCCTCTCTGGCCAATGAATCGCTTCGAGGTTAAGACTGTGAGTGTCTCGATCCTTATCTTTGTCTTTTATTGTGGGCTGGCATGAAGAAAATCAAACTGACTATCGAGTATGACGGGACTGATTACGTTGGTTGGCAGTACCAGCCAAAAGGGTCTTCATTACAGGATGCCGTTGAATTAGCACTTGCCCAGGTCCTCAAGCACCCCGTAAGAATTTTTTCGTCTGGCCGCACGGATGCCGGCGTCCACGCCAGGGGGATGGTTGCTCATTTTGAAACAGAGGCTAATCTGCCTCTTACAGCATATCGTGAAGGGGTGAATTCACTCCTCCCTTCAGATATCGCGATCGTAGCCGCTGAAGAGGTTGCAGCAGACTTTCATGCCCGTTACAGTGCGAGGGCCAAACGCTACCGGTATTCTTTCTACCTGGGCGAATTCCGTTCGCCTCTTGCCGGTCGCTACAGTTGGCAGATCAAGAATTCGCTTGATATTGAAGCGATGCGCAAGGCCGCGGCATGCCTGGTCGGGAAACATGATTTTTCAGCCTTTCGATCGACCGGATGCAATGCCAAGACGACCGTTCGTGAAATGTTTTCTGTCGAATTTAAAAAGCATGGCCGGATGCTGCATTTTGATATTCTTGGCAGTGGTTTTTTACGCAATATGGTCCGTATCATGGTCGGAACTCTCATAGAAGTCGGTCGTGGCAAGCGGCATTACGATGAGGTCGGGAAGCTTCTCAATTCGGGTCAACGGGATCTTTCCGGGGTGACCGCTCCGGCGCAGGGGCTCTGTCTGATGCAAGTCTGGTATCAAGGAGATTTATCTCAGTGGACTGCTGACGCAAAACCTTGTAAAAGCTGCCAAAAAAGCCTTGACAAGTGATTTCAAATCATATATTTTTCGTTTTTCTGTGAGCCCCGTACATAATCACAGATTTTCGAATAGAGAGGAACATCAATGAGCACGCAAGTTGCTAAACAGTCTGAAGTAAAACGTAGCTGGTTCGTCGTTGACATGAATGACCAGGTACTTGGTCGTGCAGCGACCGAAATTGCCCGTATCCTGCGAGGCAAGCATAAGCCGATTTATTCACCCAGTGTCGACACCGGTGATTTTGTCGTCGTAGTGAATGCCGAGAAGCTGAAGTTGACCGGTAATAAGATGGCTGATAAAAAATATTATCATCATACTGGCTTTCCCGGAGGGATCCGTTCGATTACGGCTGAAAAGCTGATCGAAAAGAAGCCGGAAGAGCTGATCATGAAAGCTGTTAAGGGTATGCTGCCTAAGAACAAGTTGGGTCGGCAGATGTTTAAGAAGCTGAAAGTATACAGTGGCGGAGAGCATCCGCACTCAGCTCAGCAGCCGAAAACCCTTTCCCTCTAGTTAGCAGGTAGGAGATCAACATGGCAGCACAGAAATTTTACGCCACTGGAAAAAGAAAAACTTCAATTGCTCGGGTCTGGATTGCACCCGGCAGTGGCAATATTACAGTAAACAAGCAGGATATTGATGAGTATTTTGGTCGTCCGACTTCCAAAATGATCATTCGCCAGCCGTTTGAACTGACCGATAATCTCGGCAAGTTCGATGTTTGGGTAAATGTTTGTGGTGGTGGCCCATCCGGTCAGGCCGGTGCGATCAAGCACGGCATTACCAAAGCATTGCTTGAAGTTGACGGTGAGCTTCGGTCGGTTCTGAAAAAAGCCGGCTTCATCACTCGTGACAGCCGAATCAAGGAACGTAAGAAGTACGGTCGTCGTGGCGCCCGTCGGAGCTTCCAGTTCTCCAAGCGTTAAAGAGTTCGTTGTCACTTTATGTTGCAACATGGTAGAAAAGGGGAGGCCTTCAGGCTTCCCCTTTTTTTATTTAAAATGGAGTGTTTGATATGTATAACGTTGCTGTCGTAGGTGCGAGTGGATACACCGGAGTTGAACTTGTCCGGTTATTGGCAAATCACCCTGAAGTCAATTTAACCTGCCTGACTTCCAGGCAACATGCGGGCAGGGCATTCTCGGAGGTTTTCCCGTCGATCACCGGAGTTGTCGATCTGGTTTGTGATCCGATTGATGTTGACCTGATTAACAGCAAGGCGGACGTGATTTTCACCGCTTTACCTCATAAAACGGCCATGGAAGTTGTCCCGGCTTTTGTTTCTGCCGGCAAGAAGGTGATTGATCTCTCGGCTGATTATCGGCTGCAGGACACATCCGTTTATCAGCAATGGTACCAGGAGCATACCAGCCCGGAACTGATCGCTTCGGCTGCCTACGGCCTGCCTGAACTCTATCGGCAACAGATTGCAGCAAGCAGTCTGGTTGCCAACCCCGGCTGCTATCCGACCAGCGCGGCACTTGCCTTGTTACCTCTTGTTGAACACGGGTTAATTGAAACGAAGTCTATCGTTATCGATAGCAAATCCGGTACCAGTGGCGCCGGAAGAGCGGCAAAGGAGGCGAGCCTCTATTGTGAGGTTAATGAATCATTCAGGGCTTATGGAGTCGGCTCACACCGGCACACGCCAGAGATTGAACAGACCCTCTCTTCGGTTCATCAGGCACCCGTCACGGTCAGCTTTACCCCCCACCTTCTTCCGGTCAGTCGGGGGATCTTGTCGACCTGTTATGCGACGCTTGTCAGATCACAGACCACGTCTGATCTTTTGCAGTTGTTTGATGCCAGATATTCACAGGAGCCCTTCGTACGGGTCAAGCCTGAAGGCTTTATACCGGATATCGCTCATGTCCGGGGAAGTAATTACTGTGATATTGGCGTTGTTTCAGATCCCCGGAGCGGCCGGGTTGTCGTTGTGTCGGTTATTGATAATCTGGTGAAGGGTGCCTCGGGGCAGGCGGTGCAGAATATGAACCTGATGCTTGGTCTGGAAGAGGGCGCCGGTCTGAATGTCGTGCCGCTCTTTCCTTGAATGACCGGAGTCTTTATGGCGTGCCAGCAGAAAGTAAATATGAAAGATTGCCGTTGTACCTATACTTCGTGCAGCCGTCGCGGCAGTTGCTGCGCCTGTGT
>JBFFPW010000036.1:0-8887 GCA_041573815.1 Desulfuromonadales bacterium | reverse complement strand
TAAAAGGGCCAGTAATGAGCAGACGATTCATGACTGTTCTCTGCCTGGTAGTAGAATGGGAAGACCCACCGTTTGAAAGTCTCCCCTTTATATTCAAAATGGGTGAACGGCCAGAGGAAATTTAACTGTCGAAAATCCCGTTGCGGATCGGTTTCGTAGTTGAACACAAACGGACGGATGGCGGTTCGGGTGTGACTACCGGTCCGCTTCTGGTGATAGATCGGCCAGAGGACATCGGTTCTGGCGCGGTTGGCATCCTCATAGTGGTAGGCGATTGGCCAGAGGGTGACCGATGGATAGTTCTGGTCCGGAGTAGTGGCCCCCGCTGGCGATTGTGGAATGCAGATCAGAACCAGAAGAGTCAACAGAAAGATGCCGGCCGGCGCTGGACGCCAGAATACTTTTCCTCCCATACCAACCCCCTTTAAGCCGTCTCTATGGAATCTTGACGGTCACTTCTTTGCCGCCATAGCCATGAACGGAATCATGCGCCCGAATGGTGACGGCATCCGTACCTGCGGGAATCCTGACATCGGACAGGCTGCGGGTAAACGGTTGCTCGCTGACATGTGGATGGAACAGAACCCGGGTGCCGAGAAGGCTGCCATCTGGCCCAAGAATGTCCCACTTATTCGCATAATGGTTCCAGCCATCATCGGCATGTCTGACCGTGACATCAAAGCTGTAAACTTCGGTTGCTGTTTTGCTCACCCTGACATCGAGAACGTCGGCTCTGTCCGCCTGGGCCGGCGGCGGCATCAGAAGGACAAGCAATAACAAACTGAGGATCTTTAGCGCAGGGTTTTGCATAAAAAGAGTATAAACCAGTTTTGCCACCAATCCAGTCTCCGGACGATCCGCTTGATTTGTTAATTTGCTACGGCGAGCCTGATTAAATAACTTTTTCTGCTAAAATTACTGGGAGAGAAACGATAGAATTTTTTACGATGATCTTGTTTATAGTGCGAAACCATAATCGGAAGAAGGAGATGTCAATGAAAGTCATGACTCATCAACGTGTGTTTCAAGTGTCGACAGTGCTGTGGCTGGCCCTGATTGCTTTGCCCTTGCTGGTTTTTTCCGGATGTGTTTCGTCTGGGACCTACGAATCAATGGTGCAGGAGCGTGACCAGGTTCTGGCCGAAAAGGCCCAGTTACAAGAGGAGAAGGATCAGATCGCTGCCGAAAGGAAGGCCCTCGAAGAGGAAAAAACAGCCTTGAGCGCCCAGATTGAAGAGATTGCTCAACAAAAAGAGATGGCCGCCAGGGAAGCGGAAGCGGCCCAGTCTGAACTGGCCCGCCAGCAACAGGTTTATGACAGCCTGCAATCCACCTTCGCCAAAGAGCAGGAAGCCAATCAGGTCAAGATCGAGATGATGAAGTCGGGGGTCAAGGTCAACCTGGCTAATGAGATTCTGTTCCCGTCCGGTTCGGCCGAGCTGAATGCCCAAGGGGTCGAGGTTCTGACCCGGGCCGCGGCCGAGTTGCAGAAGAGTCCCTACCAGACGATCGTCGCCGGCTTTACCGACGATGTTGCCATTAGTGGCAAACTGCAGGAAAAATATCCGACGAACTGGGAGCTGGCTGGAGCCCGGGCGGCCAGTGTCGTCCGTCTGCTTGAAGAGGAAGGAGTCCCTTCCGAGCAGTTGCTGGCTATTTCCTTTGGCGAAAATAGCCCGGTGGCCTCGAACGATACCCCTGAAAGCCGCAGTAAAAATCGCCGGATCGAAATTGTCCTGCGACCGGTGGCCGTTACGATGAACTAAGGAACAAAAACGGGCTGATGACGATCCCCCGCCGGCTTGACATGATGTTGTGCCGACGGGGGATTTTTTTGTCTGTTTCCTGCTGAAAAAAATTGATTAATGAAAATATCTTCGTCCGGGAATGCGTTATGCTTAATTATATAAGCGGGGCGATCGGTAATGAAGATAGGAATCTTCTCAAGGTTAATACTTGTTTTTATCCTGACCGTGACGGTGTCAGCCGCACGGGCCGCAATGCCGGCAGATGGTCTCCAGGGGGTCCTCAAGGAAATTCTCAACCAGGTTAAAACAGAGCCTGAACTCCGGGTTGCCGGGGAGCCGATTTTCATGGCGGATGAACTGCTGGAATTTTATGACCAGCGCAACTTTGAGCCGCTCTGGGATACGGTTGACGCCAGGGGGCGTGAGCAGATCAGAACCGCTCTGCGTTACTTTGCCACAACTCCGGGAAATGGTCTCTGCAGTTCCGATTACCATCTGCCATTTTTCCGGGACCTTTTGGCACACTTTACCATCGATGAAAATTATTATGGTTTACCGCATCTGCGTTGGAGCGGCTGGTACGAAATTTTACTGACCGACGCTCTTTTCCATTATTTGCTGCACATGATCGAGGGGAGGGTTCCGGCAGATTCAATACAGGAAGGCTGGAATCTGCGTAAACAGCAGGTCAATCTGACCAGAGTGATCAATGACGCTTTCGAGAACAACGAGCTCGACAAGGTTCTGGGCGATTTCCAACCTGTTCATGCCAGCTACCGGGAACTGAAGCAGGCGCTGGAGCGTTATCGGGAAATTGATTCGCTCGGTGGCTGGGCAAAGATTCCAGACGGAGAACCGTTGCGACCCGGGATGAGTGATGACCGGGTGCCGTTACTGCGAACCCGATTGTTTTTGTCGGGAGATCTGGACGTATCGCCGATTGATGATTCCAGCCGTTTGCAGATTGCCGATATTGAAGCGTTGAAGCGATTCCAGCTCCGGCACGGGCTCAATCCCGACGGAGTGCTGGGCGAGAGGACCTTGTTGGCGCTCAATGTGCCGGTCTCCGAGCGGGTTTCGCAAATTGAACTCAATATGGAGCGGTGGCGCTGGTTGCCGAAAAACCTGGGTCGGAAATACCTGCTGGTCAATATTGCCGACTTTAGCGTCTCTGTTATTGATGCCGGCAAGACCGTGCTCTCCATGCCAGTGGTGGTTGGCAACGGTTATCGCAAGACTCCGGTCTTTTCAGCATCTATGACCTACCTGGAGTTTGCTCCCTACTGGTATGTACCGAAAACCATTCTTGAAGAGGATAAGCTGCCGCTGATCCGCTACGATCCGACCTATCTAGAACGTAAAAATTATGAAATGGTTTTGTGGGACCGGGAGACGATTGTTGATCCTGCCACGATCGACTGGGATGCAATTGATGCTGAAAATTTTCCCGGTCTGTTGCTGCAAAAGCCGGGCCCGTGGAACGCTTTAGGTCGGGTCAAGTTCATGTTGCCGAACCGGTATGAAGTTTATCTGCACGACACCAATGAACGCCATCTCTTCGGTCAGCGCAACCGGCAGTTCAGCTCAGGCTGTATTCGCCTCAAACGTCCGGCCGAGTTAGCCCGTTATTTGCTCGAAGACAAGGGCTGGGATGAGACAGATGTTGCCGAAGCCTTGGCGAGGGAGAAACCGAAACGTGTTTATCTTGAAAAGGCGTTGCCTGTTCATGTCCTCTACTGGACCGCCTGGGTTGATGATGCCGGGCAGGTCAATTTTCGTGAAGATGGTTATGGTCGTGATCGTGATCTGGCACAAGCCCTCCGTTCGACGGCGACCGGTTGTGTCCTGCACAAGCAAGAACTCTCCATGCAGTAATTCACGCAGTTTTTATCGTAAATTCTTTCATGGCATCCTCTATGCAGTATATGGTTCCCAGCCCATATAGGAGGGACCGAATATGAAAACTGCGTTAATAGCTGATGATGAACCGTTGATCCGTCGACAGGTGGCGGAAACCCTTGCTGACTATGGCTTTGACCGGATTGTTGAAGCGGAAAATGGCGCCCAGGCTGTCGAGTTGGCTCCATCCGAAAACCCGCTTTTGATGGTGTTTGATGTTTCGATGCCTGTCATGGATGGCATCACTGCTGCTGAAATAATAGGCAAAAAAGTGTCGGCGCCGATTATCCTGCTGACCGGGGCGACCGAGCCGGAGACCATTGACCGGGCTCGCGATGCCGGGGTCAGCAACTATCTTCTTAAACCATTTAACGCCAATCAGTTGCGCGTGGCAGTTGAGCTGGCCATTCAGCGCTTTATCGAGATCAGCAATCTGCAGGATGAAAATGCCAAGCTGAAGGAGGCCCTTGAAACCCGCAAGCTGGTCGATAAGGCCAAGGGGTTGCTGATTGCCCAGGGGATGACCGAGCCTGAGGCCTATCGCAAGATGCAGAAGATTGCAATGGATAAGCGAAAGTCGATGAAAGAAGTTGCCGAAGCGATCATGTTGATGGAAAGTTGAGCAGATGCAGTCGGCATCGCTCAACCTCTGCAACCTGCCCCCCTGGGTGATCGCTTCACATTATTTCAACAAAAATCCGCAGAAGCTGGAAATCCAGGGCGTTCGCCAGTCGAACCAGTTGTTGTTTGACCGGTTGGGTCAACTGGAAGCTCGTGAAATGCGGGGGTTGCAGTTTCACGACTACATGGATGTCACCTTCCAGTTGCATCAATGGGAGCAGGAAGGAACCAGCAGCAGCCGCAAAAGTCTGAAAAACAGTTATCTCCGTTTCCTGCGAGGCTGGATGTTTGAGTCAAATTCACGTGAGGGGGCGGTCCTCAAGGGGTGGGTTGAAAGTCGCTTCGGTCTGGCCCCGACCTTCCATCATCAGCTAATCGATGATATCCACTCGGAAGCCTATCATCATTATCTGCGAGAACGGATGCAGGGGAAGTCCCGTACCAACGCAATCTATCCGCAGTTTGACCTGCTCTACGAATTCTCCCAGTACGAAATGGCGCGGCAGCAGTCGGTGACTTCAACGCTCACCCTCTATCGCGGCATCAATGACTTCAATGAGCAGCGTATTCTTAAGGAACTCGGCAAAAACCATCATCTGGTTCGCCTCAATAACCTGGTCTCCTTTACCACCGATTTTGAACGGGCCTGGGAGTTTGGTAGTCGGGTACTGCAAACCGAGGTGCCGATTGCTAAAATCGTTTTCCGTTCCAACCTTCTACCGAATGCTCTTTTAAAAGGCGAAGAAGAGGTGATGGTCATTGGTGGCGAGTATGAAGTGAGGGTGCTGACGGGTGGTTGACCACAATGAAGTCATCAATCGTGGTCAGGCGGCCTTTCTCGGTCTTGCTCTCGGTGACGCTCTTGGTGCAACGACCGAATTCATGCTGCCGGGCGAGATCCGCGCACAATATAAGGTCCACCGGAAAATTATCGGCGGTGGCTGGCTGCATCTACGGCCAGGTCAAGTAACCGATGACACCGAAATGTCCCTGGCGATTTCCCGCAGCGTGACTTTTTGCGGTGAATGGAACCTTGAGGATATCGCCCGAAACTTTGTCAACTGGATGCGGAGCAAGCCGATCGATATCGGTTCGACGGTGCGCAAGGGAATCCGCAACTATATGCGGACCGGAGAGCTGGCGGTAGCACCGAATGACTGGGATGCCGGTAATGGCGCGGCGATGCGCATGGCACCGGTGGCTCTCTATACCCTCGGTGATGACGAGATGATGTGTCGCTGCAGTCTTGAGCAGGCGCGATTAACCCACAATCATGCTCTTTCCGATGCCGCCTGCCTCTGTATCGGTCGAATGGTGCAGGCGGCTATGCTTGGTGCTGATCGTTTCGAATTGCATAAGATGACCCGTGATCTGGTCTTGGAATATCCAAACTTCAGATTCAATCATTACGATGGGCAGGCCAGTGGTTATGTTGTTGAAACGATGCGGACGGTATTCCATTATCTGTTCTCAACGGCTTCTTTTGAAGAGTGTTTGATAAGTATAGTCAATCAGGGTGGCGATGCCGATACCACCGGCGCGATTGGCGGTATGATCGCCGGGGCTTTTTACGGCCTGGATGCTTTGCCGCAAAAATGGCTGAAGAAACTGAATCCGGATGTCCGGGAGTCGGTTAAGGATCAGGCGGTTCGACTGACACAACTGTCACCGTGGTTTGAGCAGTATAAACTTCAGGGCTGACCCTGAAGTTTATAAAATCGTCAGGACAAAGGTGAACTTAAGGTTCGGATTGGCCCGAATCCTGCTAAATGGTAAATAGAAAAATAATTGCAGGCACAACGATGTGACTGCCACCGAGCAAAGAGGCCCGAACGGAAAATCCGTGCGGGCTTTATTCTTCAGGAGGTATCACATGGATACGAATAAGGGAATTTTGTCACTCGAGAAAGCAGCACAACTATTGAGAACTACTAAGATAAATGTTTTGATGCATGCCCGTAAGGGGCTTCTCGAACAGGTCGAAGATGAGGGGCAGTGGTACATTACGATCAAGAGCTTTGAGGAGTTTGTTTCTGACAATGGCATCAAAAAGTCAGAGGCGGTCTGCCAGAGCCACTGTGCCCACGCCGCTTCATGTGGCAGCAGTTGTGGTTAACATTTAGGCAAACAGACGAAGGGACAGACAAGATGGGAGTCGCAATTAAACCGTCCGATCTCTACTTCAAGTATCATCACAAAAAAGCGACACGCGAAATATCAAAATTTTCCGGTAAGCCGGATACGAACCGATTTGATCGTGATGATCTTTACGAAGTTATTCCGATGTTTGCAGCCGTGATGGATCATCTGGGAACGGTTGATGAGATCGTGCTGCATAAATTGGAAGAGATTGTGATCTACAATCTGCCGCAGTCTATTCGCAGTCGTGAAGATGTCTTTGATTGTCTGGTCGCAGCGGTTGAGCAGTTAATGGACTCTTGATATGCATCTTCTGACCGGTGATCTCTGGGAGATGCATGCTAAGGGGGAAATTATTGCCATCACGACCGGGGGGATGGTCGATAAACATGGCGCCTGTGCCATGCTGCGCGGCTGTGCCGGTCAAGCCAGAGAGAGATTCCCCGGTATCGAGTCCGTTTTGGGAAGTTTGATCAGCCGTTACGGCAACCATGTTTATGATATCGGCAACCGGATCGTCAGTTTTCCGGTTGAAGCGAGCCCCTTTGAAAATCCCGATCACCGGCTCATCGAGAGATCCTGCCGTGAACTGATCGAACTGGTCGATCGTTGTGGTTGGCAAAAAATAATTGTCCCGCGACCCGGTTGTGGTGGTGGCGGCCTTGAGTGGCGTGACGTGCAGAGGATTCTGGATCCAATTTTCGATGATCGTTTCCATGTTATCAGTCAGGAAAAGTTATGAGTATGACAGCAAGAAATGGCGACCGGGTCACCGTCAGTTACATTGGCACCCTTGATAATGGTCGGATCTTTGACAGTACCGAAGAGACTCCGCTGACAATCACCCTCGGGCAGGACGAGGTCTTTCCGGCGTTGGAAGCCGGCATCGTCGGGATGAAGGTTGGCGAGGTGAAGAATATTTTCATTCACACCAGCGATGCCTATGGTCCGCGTCGGCCGGAAAATATTCTGAAAGTGAAACGGGAGCTTTTCCCGGCTGACAAAGAGTTGAAAATCGGTCAGAAACTGCAGCTGGAATTCGGTGCTGCCGGAGAACAGTTGATGATCGTCATTGATCACAACGAGACCGAAGTCGCGCTGGATGGCAACCACCCGCTGGCCGGACTCGACCTCACCTTTGCCCTGCGGCTTGATGCAATTTTGTGATAAGTTCTAATTGCCTCTACCCCTAGGTTTTTAAAATGCCACGTGACATTGCCAGAGAGTTCTTCGAACGCGCCGGGCAGAAGCTCGAATGTCTTTATGGTGAACATCAGGCTGATATTCTCGTTGATGAGCTGATCTCACTGTTGCAGCACCATGTTGCCCAGAGTGGTAAGTGTCGGACTGAGAGGTGGGATGAACGTGATGTTATCCTGATTACGTATGGCGACAGTATCCTTGAGCCAGGCAAGGAACCATTACAGGCACTCTATTCTTTTCTCGCCCACCGTCTGCAGGGGCTGGTTTCGACCATTCATATCCTGCCGTTTTTTCCATATAGTTCCGATGATGGGTTTTCGGTTATTGATTACACGACGGTTAATCCCGAGCTGGGTGATTGGGATGATGTTAAACGGATCGGTGAGAATTTTGACCTGATGATCGATCTGGTCATCAACCATGTTTCACGAGAATCACTCTGGTTTATCGATTATATCAACCAGCGGCCACCAGCCTGTTACTATTTTTGGGAGATGACCCCGACCGTCGACCTGAGCGAAGTGGTCCGGCCACGTAAGAGCAATATCCTTACCCCGGTGCATACCCATCAGGGTTTGAAATATGTCTGGTCAACCTTCAGTGAAGACCAGATCGATGTCAACTTCGGTAACCCCAATGTATTTCGGGAGTTTGTGCGAATTCTCCTCCTTTATCTTTCCCGCGGCGGCCGTTTCATCCGCCTCGATGCCATCGCCTATCTCTGGAAAAAACTCGGGACCGGTTGTATCAATCTTCCCGAAACCCACGAAATTGTCAAAGTGCTACGGACGGTGCTCGATATCGTTGCCCCCGGTTCAGTCCTTTTGACCGAGACAAATGTGCCAAAGGAACAGAACGAAAGTTATTTTGGCGAGGGCGACGAGGCGCATATGATTTATCAGTTCAGCCTGGCGCCTTTGCTGTTGCATGCCCTGCATCGGGGAACCAGTCATTATCTGCATCATTGGGCTGAGGAAAGTTTTAACTCCCCAGCGGGCTGCACCTTCCTTAACTTCACCGCTTCACACGACGGGATTGGTTTGCGTCCAGCTGAAGGATTGCTGCCGCAGGATGAAATCGACAGCCTGATTGAGATGATGCATCAATTTGGCGGCTTTGTCAGCATGAAGTCAGATCAGGATGGCAAAGACAGTCCGTATGAGATCAACATCACCTACTTTGATGCTCTCAAAGGGTCTTGGCGGGGCATTGATACGTGGCAGGTGCCACGTTTTATCTGTTCGCAAAGTATCATGTTCGGTCTCAAGGGCATACCG
>JBFFPW010000035.1:0-8910 GCA_041573815.1 Desulfuromonadales bacterium | reverse complement strand
GGTGACAGACCGATGCAATCTGCGCTGCCTCTACTGCATGCCGGATGAAGGGGTCGAGTCTGTCGGCCATAGCCAGATTCTGACTTACGAAGAGTTGGAGCGAGTGGCAGCTGCTGCTGTGCGTCTCGGGGTTCGTAAAATCAGGGTGACCGGGGGTGAACCACTGATCCGTCGGGGGCTGGTCGATTTCATCCGCTTGCTGGCCCGGTTGCCGAATTCTCCGGAAATTGTTCTGACGACCAATGGCCTGTTGTTGGCCGAATATGCCGAGCAGTTGAAAGAGGCCGGGTTGTCGCGGGTTAATGTCAGTCTCGATACTTTAAAGCCGGAACGGTTCAGCCAGTTGACCCGCCGCGGTGGGTTGTCGCAAGTTCTCGAAGGTCTTGAGGTGGCTCAGGCTGTCGGGTTGGCGCCGATCAAAATCAACATGGTTCCGATCAAGGGGGTCAACGATGACGAGATTGGCGATTTTGCCAGAATAACCCTGCAGCGCAAATGCGATGTGCGCTTTATTGAGTTTATGCCGGTGCGCAGTGATCTCGGCTACACGGCTGAACAGCGGGTTGGTGAGGCCGATATCCTCGAGACATTGCGGCAGGTTGGCGCTCTTGTCGAGCTTGAACACAGCTCACTGGATGGTCCGGCGCGGATGTATCATTATGAAGGTGGCAAGGGCCAGCTTGGAGTCATCACCGCGGTCTCCCGACATTTTTGTGGTGAATGTAATCGCTTGCGGCTTACAGCCGATGGCAGGTTGCGGCCCTGTCTGATGTCGGACAAGGAGATCGACCTTTTGACAACTCTGCGGGAAAAGAATCCGAGTAACAGTGACATTGAGAACATATTGTTGGGCGCCGCCCATGCCAAGCCTGAAGGGCACCAACTCGGGCAAGGTGACGCACCGATGCGACAGAGGACGATGAAAGATATTGGGGGATGAAAGATGGCTTCGGAATGCAAATACGGTTTCGGTAAAAAAACGGACAAAAGCTTCCATGAGGTTCTGATCCGGGTCGAGAAACTTCTGGCTGAACACGGGTTCGGTGTTTACAGTCGTATCAGTATGACCGATGTGTTCGATGATAGTGACGCCCTGCCGTTCACCCGCTACCTTATCATTGGTGCCTGCCGGCCCGATTTTGCCAAAGAGGCCTTTAGTGCAGATGTGAACATTGGGCTGCTCCTCCCCTGCAATATTGTTATCTATGAAGAGTTGTCCGGCCAGGTGGTGGTCATGGTTAAAGACCCGGTCCACATGATGGACCTGCTCAACAATCCCGGTGCGGTTGCAGCTGCAAGCAAGGTTAAATGTCAGCTTGAACAGTTGATGGAAGAATTTTAGCCTTAAACTATTCAGCCAGTCCGTATTGTTTCATTTTGCGCCACAAAGTTGTTCGGCTCAGGCCCAGATCCTGAGCGGCCTCATGTTTTTTCCAGCGATGTTTCTCCAGAGAATAGAGAATGTTCTCCCTTTCCGATGTTCCGTGTATCGAATCTTCTGTTTCCGGCAGCCGAATGATTTCCGCCTGAGAAATCGGTTTCGGCAGAAACTGTCTCTCAATCCGTTCGGTTGTGCTGGTGACATAGGCATGCTCAATGGCATTTTCCAGTTCGCGGACATTGCCGGGCCAGTCGTAGCTGATCAACTGCGCCATGGCGCGACTGGAGACCTCATTGATCCGTTGTCCCCTGGCATTGAATTTCTGTACGAACGATTCGATCAGCAGCGGGATGTCCTCGCGCCGCTCGCGGAGTGGTGGCAGGACGATCGGCACGACACAGAGTCGATAGTAAAGGTCCTCGCGGAATTCGCCGGTGGTGATCATCTGTTTCAGGTCCTTATTGGTCGCGGCAATAACCCGGACGTTGGTTTTGCGGGTTTTGATTCCGCCGACCCGTTCGAATTCTCGTTCCTGTAATACCCGCAGAAGCTTTGCCTGCAAGGCCAGTGAGGTGTCACCGATTTCATCGAGGAAGATGGTGCCGCCATCAGCCAGCTCGAAGCGGCCCGGCTTATCTTTAACGGCGCCGGTAAAGGCACCTTTATCATGACCGAACAGCTCGCTTTCGAGGAGTGTCTCGGCCAGAGAAGCGCAGTTGACCTTAACGAAGGGGCCATTCTTGCGGGTCGACTGATAGTGGATGGCGCGCGACAGAAGTTCCTTACCGGTGCCGCTCTCGCCTTCGATCAGCACCGTTGTATCGGTCGCGGCGACCGTCCGGATCCGGTCAAAAATAGACGTCATCACCTTGCTCTTTCCGACGAAATCGGCAAAGCTGTATTCCTTGTGCATTTTCTCCTTGAGGTCCTCAACTTCACTCCGGTCACGGATGATGCCGACACAGCCGCAAATCTCACCATTGGCCTCGCGCAACAGGTCGGAGGAGAGAAACGCCGGCAGTCTGGTTCCGTCCTGACGGGCAATAGTCGCGGTGCAGTTCTCAACCGGTTGTTCGTTTTTCATGGTCCACTTGAGGGGGCAGTCGGTGTCGCAGACGCTGGTATTGAATATCTCGCGACATTTTCTGCCGACAACATCCTCTTCACGGTAGCCGGTTATTCTTTCCGTGCTACGGGAAAAACTGGTAATACACATATCGAGATCAACGGTGTAGACGCCATCAGCGATCGAATTCACCAGGGTGCGCGACCGATCAATCTCAGTTGTGAGCCGGGCTTGCTTTTGTTCCAGACGGTTGGTCAGGTCGCGGACGATGGTTGCATCATGGCACATTTCCAGAACACCGATAACCTTGCCCTGGTCATCATGCAGAGGACTCAATTCGATACAAAGGGCATTGTCGCCACATCCTTGCAGGCATTCCAGATCGAGGGATTTCTTCCCCTTGCCGGTTTTAACCACTTCGGCAAAAGCACACGAACCGCCGCATTGGGCAAAACCGGTAACGTCGGCACATGACTTGCCGATAACATCTTCCTCATTGATGTTAAGCAATTCGCAGGCGGCCTGGTTGGCCCCTTCGATTTGTTTGTTCAGATTCAACAAGAATGCCGGTTGGGCGAGTTGATGAAACAGCCAGTGGTCTTTTTTGAGTTCTTTGCACATGCCTTGCTCCAATAAACACAGGGTTAATATCTAATTATATGATTAATACAATTATTGTGCCGAATTTGAAACATAATGTTGCATCAGTGGCAAGTGCTTGAAAATATTAATATATGGCGTGATTTTACGAGGAAAACAGGCAGTGACACTGAACAGAAGTTGGTTAAATGACGCAAAAAAACTTAACGAAATGAAACAAAATGTGTCATTTTTGTGTCAGAAAAGAAAAGGGGTCAGGCTAAAATCCTGACCCCTCGACAGACTTTTTGACGATTTCTGCTTATTTTTTATGGCAGCGGTTGCAGTTGCCTTTGGCGGAAAATGCCCGCTCGCCATTATGACATTTACCGCATAACTCGCCAGCATAAATAGCACTCATTTTAATGGTGACAGTGCCCTGCTTCATCTTCGGGAAAGTCTCTTTGTTATGACACTCTTTGCACTTGGCCCCGGCTTCGGCATGAACTTTTCCGGAGAAGGTGACCTTACCCATACTGCTTTTGGTAAATTCAAGTTCTTTGCTGGCCGGAACGGCCAGGGCAAGTGAAGCAGATAAAAAAACAGTCAGAACGATTAATACCAGTGATTTCATGAAATATTCCTCCTTGGGAAGTAGTGACAACGCTTTGGCTATTATAGTTGGCAAACGGTAAAGATCAAGTCGTCGCGGCTATTTGAACTGGTCCAAGGCCTCGTTGAGCAGATTCAGGATATGCACCGCTTGTTGTTTCTGATCGGCGTGGTTAATTGAGTCCTGCAGCTGCATTATACAACCGGGGCAATCGGTTGCAACCAGGTCGGCTTGACTCTCGGCAATATGCGCGGCTTTCCTCGCGCCAATTTTTTTGCTTGTCTCGTAATGGTAGACTGAGTAGGTGCCGCCGAGCCCACAACAGGTGCCGGCATCTTCCATTTCTACATAATCGACCTGTGGTAACGCCTTGAGGATTTGCCGCGGTTCTTTGGTAATCCCTTGTGTGCGCAGGTGGCAGGGGTCGTGGTAGGTCACCCGGGTGCGATTCTTCGCTTTTGGCAGAGTTTCCAGCTTTTCCGGTAAACCATGCTTGGCCAGAAACACGAAGATATCCATGGTTTTGGCTGAGACTTCGGTAAACTCTTCACCCATCTCCGCATAAATATTACCGAGCCCGGCATTACAGGAGGCGCAGGCGGTGACGATATAGTCGAACGAGTGGCGACCGATGGCTGCAAGGTTCTCTTCCGCCAGTTTTTCTACTGTCCCGGTTGCTCCGGCACTGACTGCCGGCAGGCCACAGCAGGCCTGATCTTTCGGCGTGATGATGGTTACACCCAGAAATTTCAGCGCTTTGATAAAAGCTTCACCGATTTCCGGATACATGTAGTTGATGCCACAGCCGGTGAAAAAAAGAACCGTTGGCTGAGCCGGATCGCCGGGAATGATTTCAGGGACTCTTTCCCGAAACGGTTTGGCGGTGACAGGGGGGAGCGTCCGGTCTTTTTCAATGTATGGGGCTGGAAAGCGGAGGCGTAGTCCGCTCTCCTTGGGAATTTTCTTGAAAAGAAGTGATGATAGTGCGCCGCCTGATTTGGCCAGCATATTCATCAGTTTCGGTCGGCCGAGAACGGCGGCGACACCTTTGCCGAAGAGAGAGAGCCCCCGCTCCTTGGCAATTCGGCGTCTGGCCGCGGCAACAATATCTTCCGTATGGACTTTGTTCGGACATTGGGCGCAGCAACTGCCACAAAGCAGGCATTGGCTCATGTCTTCCAGAACTTTACCGGAAAAATCAACTTCCCCTGCCAGCACGGATTGAGCTAAAGCAATTTTCCCGCGAGCAACTCTGCCTTCGCGGTTTTCGGCAATAAATACCGGACAATGCGCACGACAGGCACCACACTTGACACACTGTTCAATCTCTTCGCGGTAGTCTTCGAGTTCTTTTAGTTTCGCCATATAACGTCAGGACAAAGGTGAAAGGATAAAGGTGAAAGAAACACCTCTCGCATTTGACCTTTAATCTTGCTCCTGCTCTTCAAGGAAAATCTTTCCTGGGTTAAGAATATTGTTTGGATCGAGTGACTTCTTGATCGCTTTCATGTAGAGAGCGGCCTCCGGAGTGACTTCAAGAGGGATATAAGGTGCCTTGGCAATACCGACGCCGTGTTCACCGCTCATGGTGCCACCAAGTTCAAGGGCCCCTTTAAAGACGTCTTCAATCGCCTGTTGTGCGTTAGCCAGCATTCCCGGTTCGTTCTGGTCGAACATGATATTGACATGAATGTTGCCATCTCCGGCATGGCCGTAATTAACGATAGGCATACCGAGCCGGTTGGAAATTTCATCAACCTTGCGGATCATTTCCGGGACCTTGCTGCGGGGTACGCAGATATCTTCGTTGAATTTATTGGGCATGACATTTCGCAGGGCTGGTGAAACCGAGCGCCGAATCTGCCAGAGCGCCTCACTCTCAGCCGCCGTCTCGGCAATTCGTGTTTCGATCACACCGAGGGGCTGGACCACCTGGGCTATCCGGTCGGCCTGGCGCTCAATCGTGTCACGGTCTCCATCGACTTCAATGATCAGAAGAGCCTGAACTTCATCAGGGACCTCGAGAGACGTTGCTTTACGAACGCAGTCAATCGTCCGCCCGTCCATAAACTCAAGGGTGGTTGGGATGATCTTGGCCCGGGTGATGGCCGAGACGGCCTCGGCCGCGCCATCGAGGGTGTCGAACAGGACCAGCATGGTCTTTTTTGCTTCCGGCAGGGGTAAAAGTTTGATGATAATTTTTGTGATAATGCCGAGTGTCCCTTCCGAACCGCACATCAACTTGGTCAGGTCGTAACCGACGACACCTTTCATGGTCGGTCCGCCGGTGGTGATGATATCACCGGTTGGCGTGACAACCTCGAGACCGATGATAAAATCCTTGGTCACGCCATATTTAACGCAGCGGGGGCCACCGGCACATTCAGCGACGTTGCCCCCGAGGGTTGAAAATTTGAGTGAGGCGGGATCGGGCGGATAAAACAGACCCACCTTCTCGACTCTTTTCTGAAAAGCTTCGGTGATAACACCCGGCTCCACGGTCGCGACCAGATTGTCTTCATCAACGTCGATAATGCGATTCATCCGCTCGAAACTGAGAAGGATGCCGCCCTGAACCGGAACTGCGCCACCGGTCATGCCGCTGGCCGCACCACGGGGGGATACCGGAATCAGCTCGATATTGGCCAGTTTCATAATCTGGCTGATTTCCTCTGCCGTCACCGGGTGGACGACGACATCGGGCAGGAATTTCAACTTTAGCGCGTCGTATGAATAGCAGATTCGGTCGGACATTTCGGTGGAGACATGCTCCTTGCCGACGATTCCCCTGATTTTGTTTATGATTTTTTTATCGAGCATTTTGATCCCAATCTCTTTGCCACCAAGGCACCAAGTACACCAAGAAAGACGTAAGAATAAAAACAAGTTCAAAGGTTTTCTGAAAATGAGTTTACACCAAAACTGATTTTAGCTTTTTTCGCATGAACGTGTTTTTACGTAAAATACTGACCTAGCTTCTCTTGGTGCCCTTGGTGCCTTGGTGGCTATTCTTTTTTTATAATCGGCAATATCGTCCCGCCATCCGGAATAACAACGGTCTGCGGATTCGCCGGAAGCTTTTCATAAGCCATTGCCAGGGCTTCGTCAAGTGTTTCCGCTTTTTCCATCCCCATGGTCTCCGTCTCCTGCCGGTTGAAACTGCTGATCAGGATAACCCGGAACCGGCGAGCCTTTTCCAGTGTGGCGTGGGCGGTTTGGCCATTAATCTCGTATTTATTCCGTAATGCCGTTTCAAATTCGTCCAGATCCTGGTGCCGGAACCAGTCAAAAAAAGTCGCATTGCCGAAACCGTCCGGGCAGGCGGCCAGCAGGATGATGGTTCCACCCTGTTTCAAGGCGCGAACGCCGTAATCGAGGGCTTTATGACTCTGGATGAAGTTAATATCTTTCGGTTGACCACCACAGGAGACAATGGCGAGATCAGCGGCGGAGTCAATTTCAACGGTATAAAGATCCCGGGCCGCTTCGCAGGCGGCAAGGTGCGCAGCATGCAAATCGCCGGCATAGGCAGCGGCAATTCTTTTGTCAGGGGTCAGCACGGTGTTGAATAGAAAATCGGGTTTCAGCATCTGGGCCGCCTCGAGAATAGCTTGGTGTACCGGGTTGCCGTCGAGAATGCCGGGAGCCGCTGCTTGCTGTTTGCCGCCGGTTTCCGGTGGGTTGAAAATGGCAAAATGGGTCGCCATGCAGGTTTCGCGGCTGGCAACACCCGGCACCAGGCTTTTACGGCCGCCGCCAAAACCGGCAAAATAATGCAGGCCGACGGTTCCGGTTACAATAAGACGATCGGCTGCAGCGACCGATTTGTTCACTTTGACCGGCAGGCCGCTGGTTGTCGTACCGATATCAAGCAAGGCTTGCGGGTCATCGCATTCATGGTCGGTCACCTTGATTCGACCGTACAGGTCACCAATGATTTTTTTATGTTCTTCTATGGTCTGTTTTCGGTGAATACCGAGAGCGATGATGATTTCGATATCGTCATCAGCAACACCGGCACGGTTCAGCTCAGCAATCAGAATCGGCAGGTAGGCTTCACTGGCGGTGTAGCGGGTGATGTCCGAGGTGACGATAACGACCTGCTCACCCGGTTTGACGATTCGGGCCAGTGGCTCTGCATTGATCGGGTTGTTGAGGGCGTGCTTGATAACCGTCTCGGAGTCGATGACGGCCATTTCCGGCCGGGCAATCAATGTGGCCGACGCCAGGTTGCAAGCGAGTTTCTCACCGCCATATTTCAGAGAAAATTGTGACAATTTATGACCTCGTAGGTTAGCTACTCATGATACACAGATAACACCTGCCGGCGCAACTGTCAGAGAAAGAAAAAAAGCCGCTAAAAGCGGCTTTTTGATCGGAGTTATATGGAGGTCAGTCGCAACAGACTTTGTTGCGCCCGAGATCCTTGGCCTTGTAAAGACGTCTGTCAGCCGCTTCCAGAAGGGTTGAACCATCAGTTCCGTCAACATTAAAGGTTGAGGTGCCGACGGAGATGGTCAATTGTTTAAGAGGTTGTGATTCTTCACCGGGAAAAGGATGCTCTTCGATGAGTGCGCGGATACTTTCAGCAATTTCCCGGGCGGTTTCAGGACATGCCTCCGGCAGCAAGGCAATGAACTCCTCACCTCCGTAGCGGGCAAGCATATCCGATGCCCTCAGGCGGCTGCTAATCAGGTCTGAGACGGTCTTCAGGGCGACATCGCCCTCCGGGTGGCCGTTGGTGTCGTTGTAGTGTTTAAAATGGTCAATATCGAGGAAAAGAAGGGAGAATCCGCGATCGTGGCGTTTGCATCGCAAAACCTCGACCGTCAGTGCTTCCTGGAAATATCGATGATTATAAAGACCCGTCAGCCCGTCGCGAACCGCCAGTTCCTTGAGCGCTTTGTTGGCCGAAATAAGCTGGTCGTTCTTTTCCTGCAGTTGATCCAGGAGGTTCTGGTTTTCCTGGATCAAGCTGGATTTGTCAATTGCCCGGAAAGCGACATTCGAAATCATGTCGAGTTCTTCAAACGGTTTGACCAGGTAGTCGTAAGCCCCGGCTCGAAGTGCTGTGATTGCCGTATCCAGAGACGCGTGGCTGGTGACAACGATGACCTGGGTTTCCGGCTGAAGTTCTTTTATCTTTTGCAGTAGCTCGAGTCCGTTCAAGTCGCCCATTACGATGTCGGTAAAGACAATCGGGAAAGGCTCCCGTTCGAAGAGTTCCAGAGCCTCTTCACCATTGGCGGCGACGGTTACGTCGTGTCCGTC
>JBFFPW010000034.1:0-9129 GCA_041573815.1 Desulfuromonadales bacterium | reverse complement strand
AGCATGCCGCCAAAAAGTATATTCTGTTTGATCTGGCTGATGGCGCCGTTAATGTAGAAACGCTGATCATAAACCCAATCGAGGAAAAGCCCCTGCTTGGCCAGGGTTGTTTCATTCAGCTGGTTATAGGCCGCCTCGACCCGGTTGGTCATTTCAAGGATATTGGTGCCGGCTTCCGGACGAACACCGATGGCAATACCCGGCACACCATTTTGCAGAACCACAGAGTTTTTCTTGGCGAATCCGGGGCGGATGTCAGCGATGTCACCAAGCAGTACGCGTTGCTGGCCGGTTGTCCGCAGCACTACCTGTCGGATGTCATCAGGGCTCTTGAATTCTCCGGTGGTGCGGATGCGAAAATCGCGGCGTCCGACACCGAGAGTCCCGGCGGAAACATTGATATTCTCGCCCTGAATTGCGGCGATGACATCGTTAATTGTCAAACCGTAGGCCGCCAGCTTATCGGCGCTGGCGACAACGTGCATCTCCGACTCGGTCCCACTGCCGACAAACAGGTCGGAAACCCCCTTGACCCGTTCCAGGTGCTGCCGAATATCATCTTCAAAGAACGTCTTGTAGCTCTGAATCGGTTGATCGTTGTCATCCAGAGTTTTCAGAATCATCCAGATAACCGGTGAAGCCGTTGCCCCAGAGGCATTGACAATCGGGTTGTCGACCCCGCCTGGATAATCAGGAACTTCGTTAATTTTGTTGGTCACCCGCAACAGGGCGTCTTCAACACTGGTGCCAACCTTGAAGCGGAGCGTCACACTCCCCTGACTGTTGCGCGATTCGCTCTCCATCTCGATCAGATCGGGGAGCCCTTTCAGGGTGTTCTCCTGCTCCTCGATAATTTCCCGTTCAATCTCGTAGGGCGTCGCCCCACGCCAGAAGGTTTTCACCTGGATTTCCGGTTCAATAACGGTGGGGCTGAGCTGATAAGGGAGACGGGTCAGACTGATGCCGCCGAACATCAAGACCATGATGATGCCGGCGAGAATGGTCACCGGCTTGAGGATGGAGAAGCGGATAATATCCATAAAAATTGTTCCGATTAATCTGTCATTAAAAGCGGAGGCCTATAGCCCTGAACGGCTAGAAGCGGATCGGCTGTCCATCGCGAATTCTCTCGTTCCCCTTGACCACAACCTGCTGACCTGCAGCCAGATCCGGCCCGGTCACAGCAACCTGCATCCCCTGGTAACCGTTGACCTGCACCGGCACGAGCTTTGCCTTACCGTCAACCGCCAGAAGAATAACTTGCTGGCCAAACTGATTGATGACGGCATCACGTGGAACCAGTAAACCCTCCTGCTTCGGACCGCTTGGCAAACTGGCTCTGGCAGCCATGCCTTCGATCAGGCCGCCCTGGTTTTTCATGCGGATCTTGATCGAAAAAGTCCGGGTGGCGATATCACCCTGTGGCACCAGAGCAATATATCGGCCGGTATAAGTCTGGTTGCCGCTGAAAACAGAAACTTCACGTCCTTTTTCCAGGAAACCGATCAATCTCTCCGGGATATCGACGATGATATCGACCTCGCGATCATCGGCAACGACGGCGACGATACCACCGACATTGACCCACTCACCTTTTTCAACCGCCCTTTTCAGGACCAACCCACTAAAAGGGGCGCGAATTACTTTTTTTTGTTTTTCAAGTTGCAGGCGGTCCAGCTCGGCCCGCAGACTTGCCGCCTGCTTTTCCAAACCTTGCGTCCTGGTTGACTGAGCGTCGTAAGTGGTATCGGCAATCAGATTGTCAGCATGAAGCGACTCAAGTCTCTGTAAATCCTTGCGACCCTGCTCCATATCAATGACCGCCTGCTCATAAGCATTACGGGTTTGGGTGATGTTGGTTTGCAGAATATCTGTCTGCAGGCTGACCAGAGCGGCTCCCGACTTGACCCGGTCACCATCTTCGACAGCGACGGTGGATACCAAACCGTCAACTTCGGCCGCAACCTTGGAGACCCGGGAGAAATAGACGGTCCCGACCAGCTCCTGCATCGGCTCGGCACTGCCCTGGACAATTTCATCAACCGCAACCAGCATTGGCGGCGGGCCACCTGGCTTATCGTCAGTTTTCTTCTCAGCTTCGGCTGCAGCAACAGCTGCAGTTCCTGTGAGAATCAGGAAACAGGCAATCAGTAGTTTCATTCGCATTTTACAATCCGCTTCAGCAAAAAACAGAACTCGTCGTTATTAATCATCAAAACTGAAGCTATCGTCTTCTTCACCAAAATCAAAGGTGTCATCCTCGGTCACCTCCGTTGCCGGCTCTGACGATGACATATCTGCGCCTTCTTCATCCATGAAGTCAAAACCGAGGTCGTCGCCACCCACATCAGCTGCGGCGGCAGCAACCGGAGCCGCAGCGGCCGCACCAGCAGCCCCCGGGAACATCAGCGAACGGATGTTGTATTTCTCCTTGTGCTCTGTCATGTCCTTGCCACATTTCTTGCACTCATCCAGATAATCGAAGCTGGTGTAACCACATTTTGGACATTTCATTTTCGTCTCCTCCCGTTCAACAAATCAGTTCACGGCATTATTGCCAACACCGAAATCACCATAAAGATACTCCAGAATGGCTGTAACTGCAAAGCCTGCTGTTTCTGTTCTTAAAATTCTCGGGCCGAGAAAAACCGGTAGAAATCCGGCGGCCTTGGCAAGTTCGGCCTCCTGCGGGCTGAATCCACCCTCAGGGCCGACCAGAACCGCTACATTTTCCGGCGGTTTTTCCGGGAGCTGTTCGGCCAGGGGAAGACTCCCATCCTCCCACAACATCAGCTTTAATTGCTGCCGACACGTGTTTAAAGTCTCTTCAAGAGAGACCACTTGGTCACAAATCGGCAGAATTGCTCGCCGACTCTGCCGGGCCGCTTCGGTCACAATCCGTTGCCAACGCATCTGCTTTTTCCCGGCCCGCTGCTGATTCATAACAGGAATCGATCGCTCTGTGAAGACCGGACTAAAACGGGAAATACCGAGTTCTGTCCCTTTTTGCAGGATCAAATCGAATTTTTCGCCCTTCGGCAGCGACTGAATTAATTGTATTTGCAAACTTGTTTCGGATGCATGCCACTGCTTGACAATCCGGGCATACCCTTCGGCCGAGGAGAGGTCTTCGAGACAACTCAGATAATGGTTGCCCAGACCGTCCAGGAGCAACACTTCCTCTCCCGCTGAAAGTCGTAAAACCCTGACGATATGATGCACCAGTTCCGATGAGAGGGAAATCCGCCCTTCGCCAATAGCTGTCGGCGCAACGAAAAAACGGCGTTCACTCATCGCGACGGCTTAACTTTATAAGAGATGCAACACCAGTCGCCTTCATATTTAACATCTGGGCCCAACAACCCAAGGGAACTGAAGCCCTCGCGAACATACTGTTCTTTCTCCTTCAATATCCCGGATAGAATCAACACTCCGTTCTTTGACAACCGGGTGACAAGTTGGTCAGCCAGACGAACATTCTCTTCGGCCAGGATATTGGCAATAACCAGATCATAGACGCCATCGATCGTTTCGAGCAACTGATCGGTTACCGTAACTGTCCCGGCAACGTTGTTCATTTCCACATTTTCCCGGGCAACCCGGCATGACTCTTCATCAATTTCACAGCCGAGAACCTGGCTCGCACCGAGAACTGCGGCAGCAATGGCCAGAATTCCTGAGCCGGTGCCAACATCAAGAACCGTATCGGGCGCCGGTTTCTGTTCAAACCGGTCAGCCAGGGCCTGCAGGCAAAGCCGGGTTGTTTCATGGCTGCCGGTACCGAATGCCATCCCCGGATCGAGCGAAACAATCGCTTCAAGCTCCTGTTTCTGCCATTCCTCCCAGGTCGGTTTGACAACAAGACGCGGACCGAATCTCAGCGCGGTAAAATGCTGCTTCCAGCCCTCGGCCCAGTCTTCCTGGAATACTTTTCTCGAACGTATCGCCTCAGCAGCAAAGCCGGGCAGGAGCGGCCGCAGAGTTTCGATAATTTTTTCTTTACAGGCAGAGCGTTTCTCACCAACTTCAAAATAGGCCCTGGCCATAAAAGTTGCCGGGAGGTCTTCGTCCGGGTTCGGGACGACAAACGTATCGAGTTTTCTCTCTTCAACATTAACCCCGATACAACCGATGCCATAAAGAAGGTCTGAGACCAGGTCCATTTCACTGGCGGGAACCGGAAATGAGAATTCTATCCAATACTTATCCATGTTCGAAGTTTTACAGAGTCACTGATTGAAAAGCAATAAAAACCTTGACAGCGTCACCGGCACCGGTTTAAAACAACATTAAATTTAATTAAAATTTATCACTTGTAGTATTTTTTGATTGATGTTGAATTTACAGCCTCTCATGAGGCTTGCAACCTATTGAAAAAAAAGGCGTCTTGATTTTAATGAAAGAGATGTTAGAATTTCCTTCGGGCACGATAAATGGATACATCCGATATGGCTGAATCACCAAATTTATATCTTCTTTCAGACGCAACCGGTGAAACCGCCGAAAAAATGGTCATGGCCGCCCTGACCCAGTTTCGCAAAAAAGATATTCGCATTCATCGTATCAGCCATGTCCGCACCAAGAACGCTATTTATGAAGTTCTTGATGATGCCCTGAAAAACAAAGGTCTGGTGGTCTACACAATCGTCAATCGGGAAATGGCCCAGATGGTTCATGATGAATGCAATTCTCTCGGTATCCCGAGCATTGACCTGATCACCCCACTGCTGTTGAAGTTTTCCGAATTCCTTGGCCGTGATCCGGGCGAGACCCCCGACCTGCTGCATGGTGTCGATGAAGAATATTTCCGCCGGGTAGAAGCGCTGGAATTCACCATCAAGCACGATGATGGTCAGGAAGTTCGCAATTTGACCAACGCCGATATTATTCTGGCCGGGATATCCCGGACCAGCAAAACGCCACTCTCAGTCTATCTGGCACATCGCGGCTGGAAAGTCGCCAATGTGCCGCTGGTCAAAGGAGTCGACCCGCCACCGGAACTTTTTACTATTGATCCGGCCCGGGTGGCTGGACTGGTTATTGATCCGCAACGGCTGGTTGAACTCAGAGCATCGCGACTGCGCAATCTTGGCCAGGATCCCAAGGCGGCCTATGCCGACTTCGAGGAGATCGAAGAGGAGTTGGCCGCCTCGAAGAAAATTTTTCGCCAGCAGCAATGGGTGATGGTCAATGTAACAGGCAAAGCGGTCGAAGAGACCGCCAATGAAGTTCTGGTCAAACTGGGACTAAAATAAATAGCAAACAAACACATAGAGCTGACAGATAAATAAAAAGCCGAGGAGGTTACAATGAAAATTTTGGTTGTAGAAGATGAAAAGAAAGTCGCCAGCTTCATCAAACGCGGACTTGAAGAAGAAGGTTACTCTGTCGATGTCGCCTATGATGGCGAAGAAGGCCTCAAAATGGGTGCCGATGAGACTTACGAACTGATCTTGATGGACCTGATGCTCCCGCACAAAGATGGTCTCGAGGTTATTCAGGATCTGCGCAAACAGGATATTCGCACTCCGGTTCTCTGCCTGACCGCCAAGGACAAGGTTGACGATATTGTTTCCGGTCTCGATTCCGGCAGTGATGACTACCTGACCAAGCCCTTTGCCTTCGCCGAGCTACTGGCCCGGGTTCGGGCCTTGATTCGTCGCGGCACAACCGAGCGTGGCGCCGAAATCACCTTTGCCGATCTGCGGCTTGATCCAGTGGCCCATAAAGTCTGGCGAGCCGATCGTGAAATCGATCTTACCACCAAAGAATACGCGCTCCTTGAGTACATGATGCGCAACCCGAACCAGACTCTGACTCGGAGCATGATCGCCGAACAGGTTTGGGACTACACCTTTGATTCCTTTACCAACATTATTGATGTCTATGTGAACTATCTACGGAAGAAAGTTGACCGCGACTTTGACAAGAAACTGATTCACACCGTTCGCGGTGTCGGCTATGTCCTGAAGGAGGACTAGTTTTTGTTTTTCCGATCTATCCGATTTCGCCTGACCTTATGGTATGCCATAACACTGGCCGTCACTCTGACGGCCAGTAGTCTCTTCTGGTACGTCGCTCTGTCGCGAAACATGATGACACACATCGACGATCGCCTGCTCGATGTCGCCAAAACCGTCGAGAAAAGACACCTGCTAGAACATCAGACCATGACCGAACATGAAGCATGCACCGGTCTGGATGACTATATCATCGACCACAACTGGGCCGGATACGCCCAGGTGCGAAATGGTCTGGGCAATCTGATCTGTACGATCAACAGTGTTGACGGAGAGACAATGCCCCTCAGCACGTCAGCACTACTGAAAATCACCCGGCAGCTCCCCGAATTTGAAACCATTCATGGCTTGGGAGAAGACTCTATCAGGCTCCTCTCCTACCCTATTTTCAACGATGACCGGATAGAGCGTATCATCCAGGTCGCAGAATCGCTATCCGCGAACCATCACACATTAAGTGACCTCAAGACGATTTTCCTGATGCTCAGCCCGTTTGCCATCCTGGTCTTGACTTTTTGCGGCTGGTTCCTTGCCAATCGAGCCCTGACACCGGTTGTGGAGATCACCAATACCGCCCGCAAGATAACCGCCGAAAAGTTGAATGAACGGCTGCCGATTCGAGAACCGGGTGATGAACTGGCCGGTCTCTCCGAAACAATTAATTCGATGCTTGCTCGTCTCGAGGACTCATTCAACCGGATCAAGCAGTTTTCAGCGGATGCCTCACACGAGTTGCGAACACCTCTGGCTATACTGAAAGGCGAAACCGAGGTGACCCTTCGTTGGGCAAAATCAGAGGAGGAGCTCAGGCAAACCCTTGAATCAAACCTTGAAGAGATTAACCTGATGAGCCGCATCCTCGAGGACCTTCTTGCCCTGGCCAAAAGTGAAGCCAAGGACCTGCACCTCGTAATCGAGGAGTTCAGCCTCAGTGATCTGCTGCAGGATATCTACCTCAATGCGAAAACACTCGCCGAACCGCAAAAGCACATGCTGCGATTGCGACTTCAGGTTGATGCGGAAATTATGCTCTGGGGAGACCAGATCCAACTTTACCGCATGCTGCTCAACCTCATCAACAACAGTATCAAGTACACCAAACCCGGTGGCATTATTGAACTGGCCTTGCAAGTCGACGGTGAGATGGCCATCATCTCAATCAAGGATTCCGGTGTCGGCATCCCGGAAAATCACCTGCCGCATATTTTTGACCGGTTTTACCGGATCGATGCCGCCAGAAACCGCGAAGATGGTGGTACCGGCCTTGGTCTGTCGATTGTCAAAGCAATCGTCGACGCCCACGGCGGCAGTATTGATGTCAGTTCGGTCGTCGATGAAGGGACGACCGTTACCATTACGCTTCCTCTCAAACCGGGTTCCGCACAGAACAAACATTAGAATGACTCTGCCCGGCATTGACAACTGTCCCACCAATGATTAAATAAATCCCGTAGAACAATTTTCAATATATTTTCAAGGAGTCCATCTATGTTTCGAGTTTCTTTTCGTTCATTGACCCTGGCTTTAACTCTTCTTGTTTTCACCATCGGTAGCGTCAACGCCGCATCCCCTGATTTTGTCCAGCTGGCAAAAGATCTCAAACCGGCCGTCGTCAATATCAGCACCTCCAAAACCATTAAGCAGCGCCGGCCTGACATGCCAGGCTTTGGTCCACAGCGTGATTTTTTCGATGATTTTTTTGAGCGCTATTTTCGCGATCAACCCCAACGTGAACGCAAAACCAGTTCACTCGGCTCCGGATTTGTTATCGACAAGGATGGCCACATTCTGACCAATGACCATGTGGTCAATGGTGCCGACGAAATTGAAATCAAAATGTCGGATGGACGCTCCTTCCCTGCCACAATCATCGGCTCGGACAGCAAGCTCGACCTGGCGCTGCTGAAGGTCGAGGCGGAAGAAACGTTACCGGTCGCAAAGCTTGGCAACAGTGAAAGTCTCCAGGTCGGTGAATGGGTCATGGCCATCGGCAACCCGTTCGGCCTTGAGCAGACCGTCACCGCCGGCATCGTTTCGGCCAAGGGGCGGGTCATCGGTGCCGGGCCATATGATGATTTCATCCAGACTGACGCCTCGATCAATCCAGGGAATTCCGGCGGTCCGTTATTCAACTCAAAAGGCGAAGTCATCGGCATCAACACCGCCATCGTCGCCCGCGGTCAAGGGATCGGCTTTGCCATTCCGGTTAACATGGCCAAGGATATCATCGGCCAGTTGATGAATACCGGACATGTCACCCGGGGCTGGCTCGGCGTATCGGTACAGGACATTTCCGATGAATTGGCGGAATCGTTCGGTCTCGATTCAAAAAGTGGCGCTCTGGTTGCCGCGGTGATAGACGGTTCGCCCGCCGAAAAAGCCGGGATCAAACGTGGCGACATCATACGATCCTTCAATGGCAAAAAAGTCGAAGACTTGCGGGACCTGCCAAGACTTGTTGCTGCCACCCCGGTCGACAAAAAGGTCAAGGTTGTCGTTTTTCGGGACGGCAAAGAAAAGACTATTGACGTCACCATCGGCAAGATGGATGAAGAGTCCTCTGGCGCAATTGGCAGCAACGCCGATACAAGTGGCCTGGGTCTGACCGTCAAGGACATCACCCATGAGCTTGCCGAGCGCTACTCCCTTGAAACGACTGACGGTGTCATTATTGTCGCTATCAATTCTGAAGGACCGGCCGCCGACGCCAACCTAAGAGCTGGTGACGTTATTGTTGAAATCGATGGAAATACCGTTAAAAACGTCAAGGAGTTCCACACACTGGTCGGCAAAGCGAAAGAGGGGAAAGTGCTGCGCCTGCTGGTTCAGCGGGGAGCGAATCTCTTTTATACGACGATCAAGAAGTAAGCATCAAAGGGGGAGGGTCTTACAGCCCCCCCCCTTTTTTTCATTTTAAAGTAAACTTCGGGGTCATCCCGAAAAGTTTACAGTTTCAATTAAGCCGGGGTCAGATCCACATTCAATAATGGGTCTGACCCCTTTTTTAAACCGTCGGGTCCCGACTCGGCAGTCGGGTTCATTTCTTTATTAAGCTATAAAGAAACGAACCAAAGAAACAGCTCTCCTGCGGAGGGCTTTTTTGTGCGGT
>JBFFPW010000033.1:0-9172 GCA_041573815.1 Desulfuromonadales bacterium | reverse complement strand
TGCCTCTGAAGTGTCTGCCGTAACATGGCATCAGAAAGAGACCTCAGCTTACGGGCTTGCTGACGCATCTCCCTGATGCGCGCCGCCCCGGCGTTTCGGGCGTTCTGGCAGCGGCCTGCGCCAACCTGACAAGCGGTCGAAGCGGCCTCGCGCAGAGCCTGCTCTGTCTGTTGATCGATCTCATCTTTCTGTGCGGCCAGCCATTCTTCTGCCCGCATCCGCTCCTGGGCCAACTGCTCCTCAATGCGCCGTTCAACTTCAAGAATGTCGTGCAGCATGCCGTCACTCATGGCAACCCCTTAAAAATATTGGCATCTCTTAATAGTCAGTATATCAGACCGAATCGATGACGCGAGGCGGGGATGACGTTGTTCTGTTCTTCTCTAATAGAGGTGGTTGGCGTATAATGGCCGGACTTTTTCTGGAGACAATCTTTTGTTGAACAATTATTCCACCAGCGCCATCCTGCAGATTCGCGACGCCATCACGGATGCGAACGGCAATGAAGTCTTTTTCCTCGGCACCACCGACATGGAGAAACAGGTTCTGTCGGTCGAAGTTCTTGCCCGCGGATCGAACAACGCCGTCCCGGCAATCCTGCAGGCCTGTTCACACGGTGACGTCGTTATCCACAATCATCCCTCGGGACACCTCGAACCATCGGGTGCTGATATCGAGATTGCCTCCCGTCTCGGAGCGCTTGGCGTCGGCTTCCATATTGTGGATAACTCTGTGGAAAATGTGTACAAAGTCGTCGAGATTTTCCCGCCCCGCGAACAGCACCATCTCACCCCGGAAAGCATTTCTGATATTCTCGGACCGGATGGCCTCGTCGCCAGTGCCTTGCCGGGCTATGAAGAGCGGCCGGAGCAACTGCAGATGGCGGTCGCGGTCGGTGAAACATTCAACCATGACCGGGTGGCGATCATCGAGGCGGGAACCGGCACCGGCAAAAGTCTCGCCTACCTGGTTCCGGCCATCCTCTGGAGCCGCAGCAACGAAGAACGGGTCATCATCTCGACCAAGACTATCAACCTGCAGGAACAGCTGATTCGCAAGGATATCCCCTTCTTGCAACGCACCTGCGGCATCGAGTTCCGGGCGGTCCTGGTCAAAGGCCGAGGCAATTATCTCTGTCGGCGACGTTTAAAAAATGCCACCGCCGAGCCGGGCCTGTTCGACACGGCCCAGTCATCCGAACTACAGTCCCTGACAGGCTGGGCTGAGCAGTCGGCCTATGGCTCGCGCGAGGAGTTACCACACCCGCCGAATGATGATGTCTGGGAGGAAGTCCGTTGCGAGGTTGATCAGTGCGCCCGAGTTCGCTGTGAATTCTACGCTGACTGTTTTTTCTACAAGGCACGAAGAATGGCCTCCCAGGCCGATATCCTGGTGGTCAATCACGCTCTGCTGCTCTCCGATCTCGCCCTGCGCCGCATGACCGACAACTACTCGGCCGCCGCGGTTTTGCCCCCCTGTGATCGGCTGATTCTCGATGAGGCCCATCATATTGAGGACGTCGCCACCAGCTACTTCTCCGGCCAGGTCACCCGCTTCGCTTTTGCCCGCATTCTCAATCGTCTGCGCCATCCGCGCAAAGCCGACAAGGGGCTTCTGCCGCGCCTCTTTGCCCAACTCGGCGACAAACTGCCAGACCGCTGCGATACGCTCTACCAGAACCTGCATCAGCAGATTGAGGAGATGCTGAGCCAGCGACTGACATTGTTCGATAAAGCGGTCACCACCATGGAAAACCTCGGCCGCGGCCTCGCCTCAACCCTTGAGATTGATATTCCGGAAAAAGAGGAGATTCGCCACCGCATCGTGTCGGCTTTCCGGAGCGGCGCCTACTGGCAAGACGTCGTCAGTGACGTAAAGGAGTTGTCAGAGGCAACTGGCCGCCTGGCGGCTGGTATCAGCAATCTGCTTAAAGCCTGCGAGGAGATTCCTGAGAAATACTATGAAATTTTCGTATCCAATCTGACCGATCTCGCCGGTCTCGGCCGCCGCCTTGAGGGGCTGGCAGCCGATCTTGATCAGTTTATTGCTGATGACGAGAGCAATTGCGCCTGGATGGAAGTGCGCGAAGGGAGAATTGGTCGCGGGACCGGTATCGTCACCCGGCTCTGTACCGCACCGCTGGCGGTCGATAAACTGTTGCGTGAATCGGTCTTCGAACGGAGTAAAAGCATTATCATGACCAGTGCGACCCTGTCGGTCAACAATCGCTTCAACTACCTCAGGCAACGCACCGGACTCGACGGCATCGAACCACAACGGCTCCTGGAACTGGCGCTCGCCTCGCCCTTCGACTTCAATCGGCAGGCCCTGCTGGCGGTCCCATCGGACAATCCGGCCCCGGGCCAGAGCGGCTACCCGGAAATGTTACGCGAGCAGATTGAACAGGCGATCATGACGGCCGGTGGCCGCACCTTTGTCCTCTTTACCGCCTATTCGATGCTGCGCCGCATCCACGCCGAGCTGTCACCGATCCTTGAACCGCAAGGCTACCGATGCCTGCGCCAGGGCGAAATGAACCGGCACCGGCTGCTCAAAGCCTTCAGTGATGATCCGGCCAGCATCCTCTTTGCGACCGATTCATTCTGGGAGGGGGTCGATGTGCCAGGCCGTTCACTCGAGCAGGTCATCATCGCCCGACTGCCGTTCCGGGTGCCGTCAGAACCGGTCCTCGAAGCGCGGGCCGAGGCAATCGAACGGGCCGGCGGCGATCCATTCATGGAATATACCGTGCCGCAGGCGGTCATCCGCTTCAAGCAGGGTTTCGGCCGATTGATCCGTCACAAGGAAGATCGTGGCGTTGTCCTGATTCTCGACAACCGGGTGATCAAACGGGGCTACGGCCGACAGTTTCTCAACTCGTTACCCGATGTGCCCATTCGAAAAGGCTCGGCTGACGACGTTCAATTGTCCATCAGAGATTTTTTTGCTAAAGAGTAAAAGACTGGGCCAGCCCTGAAACTTTACACATTTCTTGAAAGATTAAACCCATGACAGCTAACACTAAAAACATTTCACTGGTCCTTGGCAGCGGCGGCGCCAGGGGCCTCGCCCATATCGGCATTATCCGGTACCTGGAAGAACAGAAATACAACATTAAATCTGTCTGTGGCTGTTCGATCGGCGCCCTGATCGGCGGTATCTATGCGGCTGGAAAACTCGCTGAATATGAAAAGTGGGTCAAAAATATCGACAAATTCGATATCTTTTCTCTGCTCGATTTCAGTTTTGGCCGAACCGGTCTGGTCAAGGGTGACAAACTGATGGGAAAATTGAAGCAAATGGTGGGTGACTCGAAAATTGAAGACCTTGACATCGCCTTTACTGCCGTCGCTGCCGACATCAGCCGCGAACGGGAGGTCTGGCTCAGCAAGGGCCCACTGTTTGATGCCATCCGCGCATCGATCTCGCTGCCACTGTTTTTTACTCCGGTCGAATACCAGGGGGTTAAACTACTCGATGGCGGCATCTTCGATCCGGTACCGATGGCCCCGACGTTCCATGACATGACCGACATGACGATCGCCGTCAATCTGATCGGCCCTCCGGAAAAAACTGGCGATCTCTTGCCTGAACACGATCATGAGGAAAACGGTACGGTGGGATTTCATGACAAGGTCAAGGCGTTTGTTGAAAAATTTCTTCCCGACCAGCCACAAGAAGAAGAAAATTGGGATTTTTTCTATATTGCCAGCCAGTCCTTCGATGCCATGCAAGGGGTCATTGCCCGGCAGAAATTGGCAGCCCACCCCCCCGACGTGATCATTGAAATACCTCGCAATGCCTGCGGAATCCTCGACTTCGACCGGGCTGAGGAGATGATCGAACTCGGTTACAGTAAAGCCAAGAAAACATTGAATAAGCATTAAATTATAATATTGATGAGTCCTCTCTTGAAAAATCAAGTTTACGAAAGGATCGATTAATGAGCGATACGACGATCAATCGTGCCACCGTCCCGGCACTCGATGAAATCCTCGGCAAAACATTCCCGGTTCTCGATCACGGTCATATCCGGGTGATCGACTATATGGGGGACGATGCCGCCATCGTTCAGGCCGCCCGGGTCTCCTACGGCGCCGGAACCAAGCAGGTTCACGAAGACCGGGGCCTGATCCGCTACCTGCTGCGCAATGCCCATACCACCCCGTTTGAGATGTGCAAACTCAAGCTGCATGTCCGGGTGCCGATGGATTGCTGGCGCCAGTGGATCCGCCACCGAACTGCTTCGGTCAATGAGTACAGCACCCGCTACTCCGAGGCAATCGCCGACCAGCAAACGACTCGACCAGATGAGTGGCGCTTACAAACGGCGCTGAACAAGCAGGGGAGTGACGGATTCCTCGACGCCGAGACTGGTTGCGAGATGACGGCCGCCGAAGAATGTTTCCACCAGGCGGCGCATAAGCTCTATGACGATCGCATCGAAAAGGGTGTCGCCCGCGAACAGGCGCGCAAGGATTTGCCGCTGTCGACCTACACCGAGGCCTACTGGTCAATTGATCTCCACAACCTGCTGCATTTCCTCAACCTGCGCATGGACAGCCACGCCCAGTACGAAATTCGCCAGTATGCGACCCTGATCGGCGAGGAGATCGTCGCCCGCTGGGTTCCGGCCACCTGGGAAGCCTTCACCGACTACCGGCTCAATGCGATGCGTCTTTCCGGCCCGGAAGTCGAGCTGATGCGGATACTGATTGCCGGCGACCGGACTACGGCCGACACCTGGCTGTCTGAGAAAGGCTGGATCAACACGGAGAGCGGTAAGAAATCGCGTGAGGCACTGGAACTCGAAGCCAAACTGGAAAGACTCGGCCTGACCCTGTAATCACCGGGCAACCGATTCCGGAACGGCATTGGAGATCTTCGTGTTTGACCCGAGGGTGATATTTCTACAGGCGATCGGCCTCTCACGCGATGCGTTGATTGAAGCGATGAGAATGCTCTTTTAATGCTATTAGGAATTTACATTTATCGTTAATGCGTACAATTTTTATCGCTGATAGACTTACTTCTGCCTGCAATTTGCCAGAAGCCTTAACAAAGAGGTGACAATGCCCCGACACAAGTCGACAATCCTGTTAATTTTACTGACCTTGGCCCTTTCGGTGACATCGCTATATGCGACCGACGAATATGCTGAGCAGACGGGTCAGGACTGTAGCATCTGCCACCTCGATCCCGCCGGCGGCGGTGAATTGACTGCCGAAGGAGATGGCTATGCCCTTTCTCTCGGAATCAACGTCACTGCAAGCACCACCGGAACACCGGTTATCGCCAAATTGTTCCGGCTGTTAGTCGGTTACCTGCATATTCTCTTTGCTTTCTTCTGGTTTGGCACCATCCTCTATGTCCACTTGATTCTTAAACCTGCTTACGCTTCGCGCGGCCTGCCGCGAGGGGAAGTCAAACTCGGGATTGCCTCAATTGTTATCATGGGCATCACCGGAGCAATCCTCTTCAACTACCGGGTTCCGGACGCGTCTCTGCTGTTGGAAAGCCGTTTCGGTCTCCTGCTGCTGACCAAGATTATCGTCTACCTGACCATGGTCAGCCTGGCCCTGTTCGCCGTCTTTTTCATTGGTCCCCGCATGAAACGCAAACGGGCCGAAATCGCCACAGCAACAACCGGCGATATGATTCTGGCCGAACTGGAGCAATATGATGGTAAGGAGGGACGTCGAGCCTACTTTGCCTATAAAGGTGAGATCTACGATGCAACCGACAGCCTGCTGTGGAAGGATGGGACGCACATGGGCCGACATCAGGCGGGCGGTGACCTGTCCGAGGTTCTTAGTCAAGCCCCACATGGTGAGGACAAGGTGTTGTCAATGCCGAAAGTCGGCAAACTCGTTTCGAGCGAAGCGGGGCACGACCTCTCAGCGCCTCAGAAAATCTTTTACACGGTCGCCTATATTAATCTCGGCTTTGTCCTGCTGATTATTCTGATTCTGGCTTGCTGGAAGTGGTGGTAGGTGGGAATACCTGGGGTTAAGCTCAGGCGGTGGCAGGCTTAATGTTTGCCGCAACAGGAATCGGTCTTCTTGCTACCACAACAACCCCCCGATTGTGGTTCTTCCGCCAACAGTGCTTCAATATTTTGATCAAAGGCCTGTTCGAGCGCATTGATCGCGGCATCGAACTGATTGGCCGAAAGCCCCTTGTCGCAGGCCGGGCAGGTGAAATAACTGTTTTTGAACCAGGCGACAGTCTGGTAAATCGACTCACCGCAGTAGGGACAATCAAGGGCTATTTTTGATTCTGCTTGCACGTGATACTCTCCTTAACCTCTTCCGCCTAAAATTCGGGCTCATAGCCAACCGTAAACCTGCTGGTCGTCGCGTTGCGCATGGCCAGAAAATTCTTGTTATTTTTCGTGAACCGGCAAATCGGCAGCTCGCACGGTTCGAATCCAAATCGCCGGTAATATGCGGGCGCTCCCAGGACAAAGAGCGGCTCACTGGCAATCGATGCCTGCCGTAAAGCGAAGCGGAGAAGTTCTGAACCGACCCCTTGCTTTTGCATGTCCGGTGTCACTGCCATCGGCGCCAGATGCAAACCACAAATCTTGTCGCCGTCATAGGCGTTGGAAAAAGCGATATAGGCGATGGCCTTACCGGTTTTGATGCAGACCCATTCGTGGATCGGCCGGCCATTGTCGTGGAGTTTCTTGACCAGGTTCTCTTCATATGTGCTGCCGGGAAAAGCCTTCCGCAACAAGGCATAGACCTTGGCATGGTGTTCCTGGGTGACTTTTCTTATTTTCATATATGACATCCCTTTTGCGCAACGGCGGACACCATAGCAGAAAACTTTCTATTCCGTTCAGATTTCTACGCCGACCTTTTTCGTGCCCTGCAACAACCAACGGCTCAAATTCTTCGCCAATCGGACATTCGCCCCCTCAAGAAAACGATTCTGGAAAATAGCATCATCGGCAAAAACGGCAAACTCCCCCTGGTCCACTTTGCCGGTCACCAGAACACTGAACTCCTGGACGGCGTCATTGAGTGACAGGACCTTATCGCGATCAAGGTCAACCCAGGCGGTCGGGCTGGTACTGGCGACCGAGAGAGTGTTCTCTCCCTGGGGGAGCAGCGGCCAGCCACCGTAAAGAGAGAAGTGCGTCAAGCCCTGGTTAAGAGGATGGTTCTGCAGGTTGGCAACCTTGAAGTTGAGCGCCTGACCATCAAGAATCAACGACTGGCTCCCCTCCTGAACGACGCCATTAGCCGTCACCACACCGAACCGGTGCAACAAGGGAACGAGCGGCGGGGCAATGTGCAGCATCACTGTCAGCCGACCACCTCCGGCAACAAAATTGGCGATCGCTTCGATTTCGGCCGGCGCAAAGGGCTTAAAAGCACCAGATATCACCAGGGCATCGACGTTCTGCAACAATTGCGGCGTCACAGCGCCAGACGATGACGCAACCTGCCAACCATCGGCGCGGAACAGTGCCGCCAGCTCACCAAGTTGCAGTTCACCTTTCTTCTCAATGGTAAACGCCTGCCCGTGCCCCTGGTCGAACAAGACCGTCGGCGCCGCAACGCCGGAACTGGCAAAAGAGAGAAGGAACAGGAGTGTGGCAAGAGGAATATAACGCATCGCTTGAACCTCGCTTATTGATTACTAAAATTGTCGCCTATTCTCGATCGTCGCGAGGAATTTGTCAAGCAGGGATCATTTCCGGGGCAATTCCGGGAGCTTATTTCAAAAAGTATCCGGCAACGCGCCACTCTTTTTCGGCACCGAGATGCAGGGTGACACTCTCAAGAACATACGCTTTGTCACTGAACTTGGAGTTAAAACGAATAACCACGTACTCACCCGTCGGCATGTCTTCAGCGCCCTCAAGGTACGTGACCTCGTCTTTAACCCGCTCGACAATCGTGCCGACCGTTCCCCTGATTTCTGCAAGCTGTTCGCTCCATTGTTCCTGGGGCAATGTCTTCCGCAAATGATCTGAAGAGACCTCCCAACTCTGCACGTATTTGCCGCTATCGACCAGATAGAGGAACTTCACCGCTGCATCGGTTGCCTTGATTGAGGTTTCTTCATCCGGGGTCTTGTTCATGGCGGGAATGATAATCAGCGCCAGGGTCATCAGGCCCAGTAGCAGATGGATACGGGAATTTTTCCAGTAAGGCTGTTTTTTGCTCATAACGTCCCTCTCAGATCAAGAAATAAAAACAAAGGTATAGGCGCTAGAGTTTAATCTGATTGGGCGTACAAGGCAACCCTTGTCACGTCAGGCAGAGTACACCTGACATGGCAAGAAGCTATTTAAGAAAATACCCCGCCACCAGCCATCGACCACTTTTATCAAGCAGCAGGGTGATGGTTTCAATGACATAACCCTTGAAAGCAAACTTTGAAACGAAACTGATGACAACGTACTCGCCCGCCGGGGCATTAATAGCCTCATCTGTATAGGAAATTTTGTCATGCGTCCGTTCAAGGATCGGACCGGTCATCTCACGAATTTTGGCTAACTGCGCCATCCAGGATTCCTTGGTCAGCATCTTTTGTAGTATCGCCGAAGCATCCTCCCAGCTCTGCGCATATTCTTCAGCATCAACCATATGCAGAAACTCGAAAGCGGCAGCCGTCGATTGTTTGGTAACCAGTTCGGTCGGGGTTTTGTTGGAAACCGAGATAAAGATCAGCAATAGCGATCCAACGAGGAGAAAAAGATGAACCCGGGGATCTTTCCAGTCCTTCCAGTAAGTGGCGTGGTCTCGCATGGCGTCCTCCCTTGCAAAATTAGAGGAACGTGACAGGTAATTACAATTGTATTGCAATCCTAAGAGCTGGCAAGAGGGTGTAAATTTTTAACAGTTTTGGAATGCCCGCTCAAGTATTGCCAGCAGTACGAAAGGCATGAGGAGCCGCTACCCGGTCCGGAGGAGTGCTCCAGCCAGCACGATCAATTTATGCATTTTCATTTAGGGAAACAACGCAGGGATACATTTCGGAATCTTCTCTCAGTCACCCGCCCCTTTATCTTTTTGCCATTCTTTTTTGCTAAATGTCGACCGCTGTCAATGCGTCGCCTTGTCACCCCAGATCTCCCGCAATCGTTGATCGCGGCCACAATTCCAGCGATACGCTTTGTAGCTGAAGGAACTGTGCTTGTAATAATCCTGGTGAT
>JBFFPW010000032.1:0-9220 GCA_041573815.1 Desulfuromonadales bacterium | reverse complement strand
TCATCAACTGGAGGGACTGTCGGAATTTCAACGTTAACAGGTGCCTCTTCTACCGGGATTGCCGGTTGTTCAACTTCATCCGGAACAACAACAGGCTCAGGTTCAGGCGTCGGCGGAGGCAGCACATTCTCTACCGGCGGTGAAACCGCTTCGGGCGGCTTCATCAAAGGAACTTCATCCGGGTCAGGCTTTTCAGCAAAAGCTGCAAAATTCTGCCCGGCCTTCAGCTCTTCTTCACCACCCGACCAGATTCTCGATTCTTTCTGTCCAGGGACATCAATCTTCTTGACAATATGCGGAGTGACAGACAGGAGTATCTCCCGTTTCCCATCAGTTATATCGTAGTGAGTAAACAGCGCCCCGATCAACGGGATATCACCCAGGATCGGAATTGTATCCCTGGTCTCCTGATCAACTGTCCGGATAAGACCACCAAGGATTGTCCGTTCACCATCTTTTAAAATAAGCGACGTCTCGGCATTGGTCGTATTAATGGTAAAGACGCGACTGTTGGATGTTTCTATCGGGTCACTGGCCGAACTCACCTCCAGGCGAATTTTGGCCCGGACGGTGCCATCCAGCTGGATGATGGGCTCAACATCAACTTTGACCCCGACATCGATGTACTGAACATTTTCGCTGACATTGTCTCCCGAGATGGTCGAAGTGATACTCGGCTCACGGGTACCGACGTGAACCTTGGCTTTCTCGCGGTTTTTGACCCTGATTTTCGGGGTAGCCAGGATCTCGGTATCTGTCAACTGCTTGGAGAAATCGAAGGTCGCCGTCGGCAGAGTAAAAAAGGTATCAATACCAGTAAACTCATCAATCAAATTGCCGACACCGGTCGATGGCAGCGAGTTGTTAATGATGTCACCATTTTTCACGCCAGCGACACTGATACCGTAAGGGCTTAACTCCGGCCCGAACTTAAGCAAATCACCATGACTGACCTCGATCAACTCCAGATCAAAGACAACTTCAGAGTCAGCCAGATCGGCATTGGTCAACATTTGTGAAACCAGTTCAATAACATCTGGACTGTCACGAACAACTATGGCATTCAATTCTTCATGGACATAAATCTTGCGAAGCTGCAACATGGTCCGCAGCATATTGACTGCCTTTTTAGCGTCAATGCTGGAGAGATAAAAAGTCTGGATAATCTGGTCTTCGTATTGTTTTTGCTTATCCTTGGTGTTGGAATAGATAATAACCGTTTTTGGATTGAGAACCCGGCTGCCCAGGTTGTTCATTTTCATCAGCAGTTCCAAAGCCTGGGCAAAGGTCGCATCCTCAAGCAGCAGGGTTACCTGCTCATTCTTCAGATCTTCATCAAAAATAAAATTGATCCCGGAGAGACGATTCAGGATCTTGAAAACTTCCTGGAGTTTGGCATCTTTAAACTTCAGAGTTACCGGCTTTTTTGAGTCAACATCAAGATCAAATCCACCCAACCGATACTTACTTTCTTGCGTGAGCTGATCAATCAATTTTTGAGCTGCCTCGTTGTCAGGATCGACATCAAGAGCTTGCAGCGCCAGTTTCTCTGCCTTTACCAGCCTGCGCGCATGAAGATGATCCTGTGCTTCGGCCGCCAATTCTCGGGCCTCTATCAGACGCTGCACTTGACGATACTCGAGAGCAGCAACATCAAGAGCCGGGCTTAACGCAACAGCCAGTTTATATTCGCCACTGGCTTCTACAAGTTTACGCTCACCCTTTAATCTACGACCGTTTTCAAGATGGAAAAGTGCGGCTTGACTACGGGCCGTTGCCAGCCTTGCCCGGAACTCAGCATTGCCGGGATCGGCATATAACGCTTTCGTCAATTCGGCAACGGCAAGATCATATTTTTGATCTTGTATTGCTTCGACGCCACTTGAGTAAGAACGCTTACCGGACGCACAACCGGTCAGAAGAAAAGCCAGCATCAGCAGCAGTGCACAACCGATACTCAGTCGTGAATTCATTTTTAAACCTCTTTGATACCGCGTTATTGCATACATTATTGTCATTTTAAAATATTCTTATTCCGTTGAAGAGGGTTGAGTCTTTTTAAACCATTGACGATTTCGCTCATCCGTCGGAACGCCATTTGCGGGTGGGGCTGTAGTTTGAGGTCGGCCAACAGTCGAACCCATTTGATTCTCTTTTGACACTTCCCCAGGAGAGAATGAAGGGATTAAAGGCTCCTCTTCTACCAGTTTTATCTCAATCAGGCCGTTAGCCCCGCCTTGTTTGATTGTCAGCGTTTCATCGTTGATATCAACAACCTCAAACTGATTATCTTCGCCGAAATAATCGGCTTTTTTCACCAGGAAAAGTTCATCTCTCTTTGACAAAAAGACAGTCCGTTCCGTATTTTTGACCAGAAATCCTAGAAAAGTAAATTTAGCTAACTGTTTTCTGACTTGTGGGGTGATCGTTGGTGCCGATTTTGGTGGCACAACCGGCTTGGCGATCGGTTTTGGTTGAACCTCCGGCCTCGGTTTGGTAACCGGTTTTGGTACATAATAGTTAAATATATCGCGCTTGTAACCTGTGTATTTCTTTTTACTCAATTCCAGCAGTCCGAGATTAACCCGTTGCTGATCAACAGCCCTTTGGGGGCCTGCATTCATGGCATTTCTCCGGCTTTGCCTCTCGACAGCCCCCCCCGGCTCAACTGTAGCCTGTTGCGGTGACGACCAATAGGCATAAAAGGCCGCAAGAAGCAAAACTACCAGAAGGATTAAGAGTATCTGCTTCTGACGGTTCATAACGATTCTGCCTTGAAAAATGTAGTCAGTTTGAGAACGAGGTTTACACCCTCCCCCTGACGGCCGGTGTTCAACGCCATTTTGTCAATTGTCAGCAACCGATCGGATTGTTCAATTTTGTGGGTAAATTTCTTAACCTGGTTATAGCTCCCAGTCACGTTAAAATCGAGACCATACTGTAAAAGATGCATTGTGTCCAAATGCTTGGGATGGTAGGTAATCTTTTCAATTTTAAGGCCTGAAGTCTCTGCCAGATTGAAAATTTCGCCGATCATTCCAGTCAACTCTCTCTTGGCAGGGATTGCATTACGAAAAGTCTGCAAGTCACTGGTTCCGCGAGCATAAACAACAAGAGGGGACTCTGAAGACCGACCACCTTGTTCAGCCTTGCGTACTTCAGATTGCTGACTGATATATTTACGTTCCAGGTCTTCTGCCTGCGGTTCAACAAAACCAGTGAGCAAAAAATATGCTATAAAATTCAACAAACAAAGAACCGCCAGTGCGACCGGTCCCTTCTTGTCGATTCGCCAAACAGCCTGCCAGATCGCTTCACGTGCCATCAGAACGCCCCCAAGAGTTCAACAGAAAATTGAAGCTCTGCTTTTGAGGTATCGTTCTTGCCGACAGCCTGATCCAGCAAAAGCACATCACTATAATTTCCTGATTTAATCAGATTATCAAGAAAACGCTTCATATCTTTGAGGTCTTTGGCCAGACATGCAACTTTGATTATTCTTTTTTCATGATCAGGGGAAATACTCCTTATCTTGACATTACTGGGCACGACTTTTTCCATCTGGTCGAGCAGGGCCGTCCACCTGAAACTGTCACGATTTAATATTTCGTTGGCCCCTTTTATTTGCTTCAGCACATTTTCATAACGAGCGACACTGTAATCGGCAATATCAGTCCCCTGGCTAGCAAGGACTTTCTCCTCAAGCTCAGCCAGGCGGGATTCCGTCGTATTGATTTGTGATCGCAACTTGAAATAGTAACTAGCATTGTACAGCAGCCCAACAACCAGAATAATTCCACACAGCAGGTACCCAAGGTAAAGAGCTTTTTTATTGACGTATGAGCGCCGAGCCAGATTAATTGTGTATTTCATAGCAGCACCTTACATCAACCTTTCAGCGGCACCAATTGCCGTAACCAGCGAAACTGATTGCCGGTCTGTCAAAGTCAAGGGCTCAACAGTCAGTTTTTCGATAGAGGCCTTCAGTAACTGTGGCTCATTGGCGAAGAGAGGTCCCAGTATTTGCAACAACTCATCCTGGTCTTCCCGGTTGGTGTGAAGGTAAACGGCAGCCCGATTTAATCCGGAAAGTTTCTCAGCTTCACCGGCTAAAGATCGGTTTATCTCACGATATAAATTCTCAATATCTTTGCCAACATTGCGTGAACGATGAAATAGCAGTGCTCCGTTTTGATAATAGTAGAAACTGACACTTTCGTCTTCGGCATGAATTAACGCAAAGTTTTCCCCCATGTCGACACGGGGGTGATAATAATTATATAGTGCCATTGATCGAAAACCGATTAATTCAGCCCCGTAACCCGCCTGGTTCAGCACCTCTTCGTATTGTTGCAGAACATCGACAGACATGCCGGCCACGAGAACTTTCTGCCGACCGTTTTCGTCACGATCAACAACCTGGTAATCAAGCTGCAACTCTACCCCCTCAGGGAGCTTCTCCCGCAGCTGCCATTTGAGAACTTCAATCCCCTCATTTTTTGATTTCAGTACTGATTCAACATCTTCCAGCAAGAGGATCCCGCATTGTTCGGGAAGAGCAAGCGATATCCTTTCCTCGCCGGACGCCAGAGGATCAAGTATTTCCTGAAGATTAGCTATAAAACGGTCGATGTCGCGGATGTTCGGATGACGAAAGGACGGAACAACAACCCCCTCCTCCAAGCCAAGCAGACGACCTCCGGACAGGGTTGTCTTTTTGCCGGTACGCCGCAGAGAGACAGCACGCATTGCCTGTGGCTGAATATCAAGTCCAAGATAATTACGATAGATCACTGTTCACCCTGTTCTATAAAAGTGACCCGATTAATTTCCGGCAACGTCGTTATCCCGGCCACAACCTTTTCTATGGCCGCCTGACGCAAGAAGATTGTTCCGGCAGCTTTGGCAGCTTCCTTCAACCTCGAAACCGGCGCCTTGCTGACAATCAGTTCGCGCAGTTCATCATTCATATCGAGAAGTTCCATGATGGCACACCGACCGAGGTAGCCTGTCCCATGACATTCCTCACACCCTGCACCTTCATAGAATTTAACCCGACGATACTTCTCGTAGGACAAGCCAGAATCGACCAAGGTCTGTTTATTGTATTTAACCGGCTGCTTGCAATGTGGGCAGATCTTTCGCACTAACCGCTGAGCAGCCACACAATTCAGGCAGGAAACAAAATTGTAGGCGTCAATCCCCATATGCAGGAAACGGCCAAGGACATCAAAGACATTATTGGCATGAACCGTTGTAAAAACAAGATGACCGGTCAATGCAGACTGGACAGCAATCTGCGCTGTCTCCGGGTCACGAATCTCACCAACCATTATCTTGTCCGGATCATGGCGCAAAATCGAGCGGAGACCGCGTGCGAAGGTCAATCCTTTTTTCTCATTGACCGGGATCTGCACAACTCCCTTGACCTGATATTCGACCGGATCCTCAATGGTAATAATTTTTTCTTCCTCGGAATGTATTTCCGAAAGAGCGCCATAAAGGGTTGTCGTTTTGCCGCTACCGGTCGGCCCGGTCACCAACACCATTCCGTATGGCTCTTTGACCATGCGACGAAAGCGCAAAAGCTCATGCTCCGGAAATCCGAGAGCTTCAAGCGTCAACCCTTTAAGATCTGTTGCAATCGACTCCTTATCAAGGATACGAATAACCGCGTCCTCGCCGAAAATACTCGGCATGATCGAAACGCGAAAATCTATCGATTTACCAGCCAGGCGGACCTTGAATCGACCATCCTGGGGAATACGCCGTTCGGAAATATCGAGCTCACTCATAACCTTGATCCGGGATATGATCGGCCCTTGAAAACGTTCATCAAGTGGGTCCGTTGCGCGGAAAAGAACGCCATCAACCCGATATTTAATGATGACACCTTCTGCGGCGCTCTCGATATGGATATCACTGGCGCGCTTGTTCAGGGCATCGTAGAGAGTTGAATCAATCAACCGGATAATCGGACTGGTATCGGCGGTCAGTTTTTCAATCGAGAGGACTTCATCGCCCTTGTCGGTCTCCTTGACTAACTGCAGTTTGAAATCTTCCGATACCTCACGCAGGACTTGCTTCGACCCGACATCGCCCTTTTCCAAAACCTTCTGTATCTTGCTCCACGGGGCAACTTCGACCTGTAAAGTCTTATCGAGCTGCAATTCCAGTGCATCGAGAGTGGTGACATCGGTGGGGTCGGCAACAGCAACAACCAGCACGTCGTTATCGAGACGTAAAGGGAGGAATCGATACTTTAATGGCAGATTTGAGGGTATTTGATCCGACAACTCCGGCTCGGGGAACGTTTCATCAAGGTTGACATATGGCAAGTGAAATTGCTCTGCCAGGGCCTGGGCCATAACAATATCAGTAAACAGCCCCTCAGCAATTCCGGTTTCACCGAAACGTTGTTGAGTCACAACCATCTGTTCCAGAATCAATTGGACTTCAGCCGGTGTTATTGCCCCCATCGACACGAGGATTTCACCTATTTTTTTTCTCTTAAAACTCAAAGCTGTCTTCCCCATCAGCTGCTAACCGTCCCGGCCATCTGGAATATCGGGATATACATGGCAACAACAATTCCACCAATTAGCAGCCCCATAAAGAGCATCATTACCGGTTCAATCATCGTTGTCAAACGATCAAGTTTGCGTTCAACTTCGTCTTCATAATAGTCAGAAACATCACTGAGCATCTCGGCCAGCGAACCGCTGCTCTCCCCAACACCAATCATCCTTAAAGCAATTCCCGGAAAAAATCCGGCCTGTTCAAGCGAAGCAGAAATAGCCGTCCCTTCTTCGACCCGGCGAATCGCCTTCTGTACTTTCTCTTCGAGAACCCTATTATTCAGAGTGCCACGGGACATCTGCATCGCCTGGACAATCGGGATTCCACTCATCATGGTCGTTCCCAAAGTTCGGCAAAAACTTGACAACGCATAATCCACCATGAGTTTACTGAAAAATGGAACAACAAGTTTCAGCCTGTCAAAATACAAACGCCCCCGTTCAGTCGTCAAGAAGGACCGCAGAACAACTATCAAAAGAATTGTTCCCGGCACCATTAAAGGCATTGTTTCGACCATGAAATCGGCCAGGAAAATAATTGCGCGGGTCGCCAGGGGCAGCTGCGCATTAGCATCGGCATAAATCTGGGTAAAACTCGGTACGACATAAAGCATGAGGATCAGAAGAACAACTGTTACGGCAATCGACATCAGTATTGGATAAAAAGAAGCACTCTGTACCTTGCTCTTCAGTTTCTCCGTGCGCTGCTGGTAGGCGATGTAGCGCCCGAGAGTAATCGGCAGGTCACCTGTCTTCTCACCGGCTTTTATTGAGGCGATGTACAGTTGGGGGAAATGCCGGGGAAACTTCCCGAAAGCTTCCGATAAAACCGCCCCCCCTTTTACATCCTCCCGAATATCATTCAAAACATCATGAAAAGCTCCGGATTCCAGACGCTCGGCAATCGTATCTAGAACCTGCAAGATTGGCAGCCCCGACTTCAGAAGCACAAGGAGCTCCTGGTTGAATGCAAGAAACCTGCGGCTGGTTAACCGGCCGAGCCCCGAGTTTCTGTCAGAAAGGAACTGAAAAGTCTTTCGACGAATACGGAACACATGAAAGCCTTGCCCCTGAAGAGACTCTTCCAATATCTCCCGACTGGCGGCATCAAAGTCCTTCTCAATGACGCGACCGTCGGCAGTTCCTATCTTGCAAATATAGCTCGGCATATCCCTAATTAAGTACCACAAATCACAGTAAAAATCGACGCAAAACAAAAGAAAAAGGCCAGACAATTTGTCTGGCCCTGTAAATTCAGCTTGTGTTGAATAACTAGTATTTCTGATCGTCGTGGGTGACCCCATGGCAGACCAAGGTACAGGAACCACTTCTTGAATTACCGGATACGGTTTTAAACTCAATCTTGCCGGAAGGCAGAGGATCAACGTAGTCCTCATTGAAACGGATCAGTGAAGAATACCGGACGCTGCCATGGGCATCATGACAGCTGATACAGGAAGTGCCACCCTGACGATTCTTGCCGGCGATATGCAATGAGTGATAAGGAAAACTCTCATCACCAAGGATACTGTTGCGTTCGTGGCATTCATAACAGAGGGCATAGGCAAACTCACTCTCGGTCATTCCATCCCGCATCTCATAATTAAACTTCAACAACCCCTCATAATTCGAACCATGTGGCCCTTTGGGACCCCGCCTGTCGTCACTACCGTGGCAACTGCTACAGGTAATGATTGAGATATCACCCGGACGCTCCTGCCGCGCTGCATAAGGTTCTTTCAGACTGATGACAAACTCGGTAGCGCCTTCTCCTTCAACAGGGTGATAGGAGCGATTGGTCGTCTTGAACTCAGAATGTTTATTGGTTGAATTGCCAGGCAAGTTCTGACTATCTGAATGACAGAGGTAGCAAAGCTCGTATTCCTTTTCGATCTCAACAATCAGGTTACCAACCCTCTTGCCACTGATTCCGGCAAAAGGACTATCCTTTGAAACAACATGCGGGTTGTGACAATCGACACATTCTGAATGACGGGTTGCGTTAATATTATCTTCTGGCAAAGATTCACTCTGACGATGAATACCTTGCTCATCGAGGACGGGATGTCGATAAGGCTTCTGCAATTCAGAAGAAATATTTCCCAAAGAAACATTCCCAGACAAATACCCCTTAGACTGCATCAGAGACCGCGAATAACTACCGCCATGACATTGAAGACAAGAATCTTCCTCGCCCGTAATAGACATGCGCATTCCCTTATGGCATGCACGACACGACTTTGGCATAACAGAACCATCACCATGAGCGCCTTGAAGCAAACTTTGATCTGAACGGGCCTGAGCAGGCGCGTAGACCAGCAACATAAAAGGCACCAAAAGAAGCAAGCTAAAAAAAGTCCGTTTCATATAAAAAGCTCAATCGGCCCTGAGGCTATTTAGAGATTATGATTACCATTAATATTTGGCGTCGTGTTCAATCCGGGACTACTAGAACCAGATGCCCCATGGCATTCACTGCAGGTGCTTTCATAGTCAACCCCCTCAGTACCCGTCCAATTTCGCCACATTGGCAAATCGTAATTAGTTTCTCGGGTGTCTGTATGCGGGTCATGGCAAGCTGTACATTGCATACGTTCATTACTATCGAGAATTCCTGCAGATGGATTCGTATAGGAGCCAGC
>JBFFPW010000031.1:0-9412 GCA_041573815.1 Desulfuromonadales bacterium | reverse complement strand
CTTTCTGCCGTTCACCTGGACCAATGTTATCCTCGGCTTTTTCCTGTTCCGACTTTTTGATATCACCAAGCCCTTTCCGGCTTCCTGGTTCGATAAAAAGATGAAGAACGGTTTCGGTGTGGTCCTCGATGATGTCGTTGCCGGCATCTACGGCGCCATCGCCCTGCAAATCTGTCTGCGCTGGCTGCTGCCCTGGATGGAAGGGATGCGCTAATGCCGAAGCTTGCGACCCTGGCCATTGGTGATGAACTTCTCAACGGCAGCCTGAGCGATACCAACACGGCCGCCATCGCCCGGATTCTGGCACGGGGTGGTTTTACCCTCTGCCAATCACGAACAGTCGGCGATGAGCTCAATGACATTGTTGAGGCGGTCAGGCAATTGACGGCCAGTCACGATGCCCTGATCCTCACCGGCGGTCTCGGCCCGACCGACGACGATCTGACGGCCGCTGCCGTTGCTGCGGCCTGCCATACCGATAACGTCGAGAATGAAGAAGCACTGGCTCTGGTGAATGCCTACTTCGAGCGTCTCGGCCGACCGAAACACCAGCGCAACCTGAAATCGGCCGTCATCCCCAAAAATGCTTCTCCCCTGAAAAACCCGCGCGGCACTGCCCCGGGCTTTCAACTTGAGCATAACAGCTGCGTTATCTATTCCCTGCCGGGTGTTCCGGATGAAATGGCAGCGATGGTCGATTCAGCCGTCCTGCCTTGCCTGATCGAACGCTTCGGCCCGCAAATACATGAACCGGAACGCATTGTGACCCTATTCGGCATCCCGGAACCACTGGTCGAGGAGAAACTTCTCTCTGTCGGCCTGCCTGATGGAGTGCAGCTTGGTTTCGGGGTCGAATTCCCCCTGGTTCAGATCAAATTGAGATCAACTGCCGAGCAGGCATCAAACCTTCTCGATCAGGCGACCAAACTGGTTGAGTCGGTTTATGCGCAGGATATCGTTGCCCGTGGCAGCGAAACCATTGCGAGTACGACGGCAACGATGCTGACCGAGAACCACAAGACTCTCTCCCTGGCTGAATCATGCACCGGCGGCCTGATCGGCAAAATGCTGACCGATATCCCTGGCTCATCAGCCTTCCTCGATCGCGGCGCCATTACCTACTCCAATCAAGCCAAGAGCGACTGGCTCAAGGTGCCGGATGAAATACTCGAAGCAGATGGAGCCGTCAGCGAGCCGACCGCCCGGGCCATGGCCGAAGGGATACGACAATCTGCCAACACCGATTTTGCACTTGCCGTCACCGGCATCGCCGGTCCGGACGGAGGCACCGAGGAAAAGCCGGTCGGTACGGTCTTTATTGCCCTGGCGACCGAGAGTGATACGATTGTCGAACATCACCTCTTTGCCGGCGATCGGGGCCGGGTTCGCATGCGCACCGCCTGCGCCGCTCTGGCACTGCTGCAGAAACATTTGCGCAAGAATTGAGTCACAGCATGGCTGAAACGGATCTCATCCGCAGCTTCATTGCCATCCCCCTTTCCGCCCCGATCAAAGCATCGGTCGCGGCAATTCAGGATCGACTCAAACCGTCCTTGCCGGACATCCGTTGGGCAAAGCCGGAGTCGTTGCATCTAACCCTCCATTTTTTCGGCGATATCGACGAAGAGAACCTTGAAAAGGCCGCCGCTGTTATGGTATCGATAGAGAGTTTATTCTCACCTTTTCTCATGACCTTATCCGGTGTCGGAGCATTCCCGTCACCAAAGCGGTCCCGGGTTCTCTGGCTGGGAATAAAATGCAACAAAATGAGGGCTTTACACTCAGCCCTCACCGGGGGATTAATTGAGTGCGGTTTCAATTGTGACAAACGTCCGTTCAATCCGCATATCACCCTCGGCCGGATTCGAGGTAGAGCACAAGACTTAAGACATATTCTGTCACCAGAGAGGAATACAGTCGCAGGTGAGATGACCGTTGACAGCCTGACTCTTTTCGAAAGCAGACTTCTGCCGACAGGAGCGGAACACAGGCCGCGACAGACAATCACTTTCACTGCAGACTGAACAGCATCTACATGACGAGCGCCAGTCATCTCCAGTCTGCCGCTTTGAACAGGAGGAACACCGATATGACGGACAGTAACCGCGAAAGAGCAATCGATCTGGCAATGAGTCAGATTGAAAAACAGTTTGGCAAAGGTGCGATTATGCGCCTCGGCGAAGATACGGCTCTGCCCGGAGTCGATGCTATTTCGACCGGAGCACTGAGCCTCGACATCGCCCTTGGCGTCGGTGGTGTTCCGCGCGGCCGCATTGTCGAGATTTATGGCCCGGAATCATCCGGCAAGACCACCCTGGCCCTGCACATCGTAGCCGCGGCCCAAAAAACCGGCGGCATTGCCGCATTCGTTGACGCTGAGCATGCCCTTGACATCGGCTACGCGCGCAAACTCGGTGTTAATTCTGACGATCTGCTGGTCTCACAGCCTGATACCGGTGAACAGGCCCTGGAAATCACTGAGGTGCTGGTCCGCAGCGGCGCTATCGACGTTTTGGTCGTCGACTCGGTCGCCGCCCTGGTGCCGCGAGCTGAAATCGAAGGTGATATGGGGGACTCCCACATGGGACTGCAGGCCCGCCTGATGTCGCAGGCGCTGCGTAAACTCACCGGAACCATCAGTAAATCAAATTGCTGCGTCATCTTTATTAACCAGATCCGCATGAAGATCGGTGTGATGTTCGGCAATCCCGAAACGACCACCGGTGGCAACGCCCTCAAGTTCTATTCATCAGTCCGGATGGACATTCGACGCATTGGTGCCTTGAAACAGGGGCAGGATGTCGTCGGCAATCGCACCCGGGTTAAAATTGTTAAAAACAAAGTTGCGCCACCATTTAAAGAAGTTGAATTTGATATCATGTATGGCGAAGGAATCTCCCGGGTCGGCGATCTTCTTGACCTGGCAACCGAAGCCGAAATTGTTGAAAAAAGCGGCTCCTGGTTCTCCTACAATGAAGACCGTATTGGTCAGGGTCGTGAAAATGTTAAGGAGTTTCTCAAACAGAACCCTGACATTGCGGCTGATATAGAGAAAAAGCTGCTGGAAAAATTTGAACTTGCGCCGACCGAGCCGCAAGTCGAGGAGGCATAACCAATGAACCTGACTGATATCCTTGGAATGGCACTAAAAGCCCGGGCATCTGATATCCACATCAAGCCCGGACTGCCACCGGTCTACCGGATTGACGGGACACTGCGGCCACACCCGAAGTTACCCCGTCTGACTCCGGAGCAGACTAAAGAATTTGCCATGGATATCATGAACGATACCCAGAAAATACGCTTCGAGGAAATTCACGAAGTCGATCTCAGCTACGGCGTCCCCGGCCTCGGCCGTTTCCGCGTCAATGCCTTCACCCAGCGCGGTTCGGTATCGCTGGTGTTCCGCTTCATCCCGTTTGAGATCAAAAGCGTTGAAGAGCTGACCCTGCCACCGGTCATCAAGAAAATTGCCAATGAGCACCGTGGCCTGGTTCTGGTCACCGGCGCGACCGGCTCGGGTAAATCGACCACCCTCGCTTCAATGATCGACTACATCAACGCCGAACGAACAGCCCATATCGTCACCATCGAAGATCCGATCGAGTATCTGCATCGCGACAAGAAATGCATCATCAACCAGCGCGAGGTCGGATTCGATACTGAAGGCTACGATGTCGCCCTGAAGTCGGCACTGCGTCAGGACCCCGATGTTATCCTCGTCGGTGAGATGCGTGACTTTGAGACCATCGAAACGGCGATTACCGCCGCCGAGACCGGCCACCTGGTCCTGTCGACCCTGCACACCATCGACGCACCGGAAACCATCAACCGGATCATCTCGGTCTATCCGCCCTACCAGCAACGTCAGGTGCGTATGCAACTCGCCGGCATTCTTAAAGGAGTCGTCTCACAACGACTGGTTCCACGAGCCGACGGTAAGGGTCGCGTCCCGGCGGTCGAGGTCATGGTCTCAACCGCCCGCGTTCGCGAACTGATCGATGACAAGGAAAAGACCAAACTGCTGCGCGACACCATTCAAGCCGGCTACACGACCTATGGCATGCAGACTTTTGACCAGTCACTGATGTGGCTGCTCAAACAGGAAATCATCACCTTTGATGAGGCGCTGCGCCAGTGTTCCAATCCGGACGACTTCAAACTCAAGGTCTCCGGCGTGTCGTCAACATCTGACCTTTCATGGGAAGATTTCGACAAGGACAAGAACAGTGACGAAAGCTCTGACCCGGAAATCGAACGGTTCTGATCCGTTTACCGTCGCGCTTCGTTTGCTGACTTATCGTGATCGAAGCACAACAGAGCTCGCCGGCAAACTGCGCGACCGGAGTTTTGACAATCGTGAAATTGAGTCCGTTCTGAATCGCTGCCTGGAACTCGGGTACCTGAATGACGAGCGATTTGCATTCAACCGCGCCCGGGCACTGATCAGCAGCGGCCGGGCGGTCGGTATCCGCGCCCTGAATGAGCTGAAACGGGCCGGCCTCGACCGGGCTCTGGCTGAACGCGCCCTGGCCGAAACCGAAGGTGAGACTGATTTGCCGGAGTTGCTGCAAGACCTCCGACAGCGTAAATTCCCTGACTTTGTTTTCAGTCAGGCGACAGAAAAGGAAAAAAACCGTGTCGTCAGTTTTTTTCAGCGCCGCGGATTTCCAATATCGATGATTTTTGATGTGCTGAAAGACGAATGAAAAACAAAGTTAGCCACCACCAGGAGTGGGCGCCTTTAAGCGAGACACGAAGGACCCCAAAAGAAACAAGTTCGCAAAACTTTTATAACAAAAAAATTTATTTTCTTGGTGAGCTTGGTGCCTTGGTGGCAATTATTTTATAATGGGTGTCGACTCTATACATCCAAAGAAGGATACAAAACATGACAGGCAGTGAAATTCGTAAACGTTTTCTCGATTATTTTGCCAAGAACGGCCACACCGTGGTTTCGTCCTCCTCGCTGGTACCACACAACGATCCAACCCTGCTTTTCACCAATGCCGGCATGAACCAGTTCAAGGACTGCTTCCTCGGCGATGAAAAACGCGATTACGTCCGGGCGGCATCATCACAGAAATGTGTCCGGGCCGGTGGCAAGCACAACGACCTCGAAAACGTCGGCCGTACCGCCCGCCATCACACTTTTTTCGAAATGCTCGGCAATTTCTCTTTCGGCGATTATTTCAAGAAAGAGGCGATTGCCTATGCCTGGGAATTTCTGACCCAGGATTTAAAACTTGATACCGATCGCCTCTATGTCACCGTCTATACCGACGATGATGAAGCTGCTGATATCTGGCACGAACAGGAGGGTGTCCCACGCGAGCGGATCTTCCGTTTTGAGGAGGACAACTTCTGGGCGATGGGCGATACCGGTCCCTGCGGACCCTGCTCGGAAATTTTTTGGGACAATGGTCCGGAAATGAGCTGCGGCTCTCCGGACTGCAATGTCGGCTGCGACTGCGACCGCTACATGGAAATCTGGAATAACGTTTTCATGCAGTTTAATCGGCAACCGGACGGAACCCTCGCTCCGCTGCCGAAGCCGGCTGTTGATACCGGTATGGGTCTGGAACGGATCACCACGGTTATGCAGGGGGTCCAGTCGAACTACGACACCGATATCATCCGCGGCATCATCGCTCACATTGAGAAACTTGCGGCCAAGACCTACGGCGACAATAACGAAAATGATGTTTCAATGCGGGTCATTGCCGACCACAGTCGGGCCACCGCTTTTCTGATTGCTGATGGTGTCCTCCCCAGTAATGAAGGCCGTGGATATGTTCTGCGTCGCATCATGCGCCGGGCCATGCGGCATGCCAAGATGCTCGGCTTTGAAGAACCGGTCCTCTACGATATCTGCCGGTTTGTCATGCAGAGCATGTCGGAAGCCTATCCGGAACTGCTCGATCGGATGGAATACGTTGACAAGGTTGTCAGAAATGAGGAAGAGCGTTTCATCCAGACTCTCGGCAACGGCCTGCGGATTCTCAATGAGGAAGTCGAAAAACTTGCCAAATCAAAACAAACCACCCTTCCCGGCGACATCATTTTCAAACTCTACGACACCTACGGCTTCCCGATTGACCTGACGGCCGATATTGTTGAAAAAGATGGCTTCACCCTAGATGAAGAAGGGTTCGAAGCCTGCATGGAAGAGCAACGCAAGAAAGCCCGCGAACACTGGAAGGGCTCCGGCGAAGAGGCGGTTGCCGCAGTTTACAAGAGTCTTCTCGAGGAGGGGATTACAACCGAATTCAGTGGTTACCTGAGCACCTCCGATAACGCCAACATCACCACAATTCTCAAGGATGGTAACAGGGTCGAAGAAGCCACAAGCGGCGATGAGGTTGAAATCATCACTTCGCTCTCGCCATTCTATGGTGAATCGGGCGGACAAGCCGGCGACTGCGGCACCATCACCACCGATTCGGCAAAAGTTGCAATCAGCGATACCCGGAAACCGGCCGAAGGACTGATCGTCCATCTCGGTAAAATAATCTCCGGTTCAATTAAAAAAGGTGACGCTGTCGAACTAGCTGTTAACGAAGAAAAACGTCAGGCAACCGCCCTTAACCACACCGCAACCCACATTCTGCAGGCCACCCTGGTTGATATTCTCGGCGACCATGTCAAACAGGCCGGTTCTCTGGTGACCCCGGATCGACTCCGCTTCGACTTCACTCACTTCTCGGCCCTGAGCGGTGATGAGATTACCCAGATTGAGGACGAAGTAAATCAACGTATCCGTGAAAATCGCGCCGTCGATTCTAATGAAATGGCCGCTGACGAAGCCATTGAGGCTGGCGCCACTGCCCTGTTCGGTGAGAAATATGGCGATACCGTCAGGGTCGTCTCGGTCGGTGACTTCAGCAAGGAACTTTGCGGTGGCACCCATGTAAAAGCGGCTGGCGACATTGGCCTGTTCAAGATTGTCTCTGAAGGGGGTATCGCTGCCGGCGTTCGCCGCATCGAAGCGCTGACCGGCAACAATGCCATAAAGACAGTTCACGAACAGGAACAAGTGATCCGCTCAATTGCTGACCTACTCAAGAGTGAGCCGACCAAGGTCGAATCGCGAGTCAAAAAACTGCTGGAGCAGCAAAAAGAACTGGAAAAAGAGATGGCAACCCTGCAATCGAGGCTCAACTCGGAGCGCTCCGGAGAGCTGCTCGATCAGGCCCAGGAGGTCAACGGCATCAAGGTCCTGGCGGCCCGCACCGATGGTCTCGATGGTAAAAAGATGCGTGAGATGGCTGACCAGTTGCGGGACAAGCTGGCATCCGGTGTCATTATCCTCGGCGGCGAAAATGATGGCAAAGCGGCTCTGCTGGTTGCCGTCACGGCCGATTTGACGTCCCGCCTGCAGGCTGGGACAATTATCAAGAGTCTGGCCGAGCAGGTTGGAGGCCGCGGTGGCGGTCGACCGGAACTGGCGCAGGCGGGTGGTACGGCACCAGAAAATCTTGACAAAGCACTCAGCAGCGCAAATGAAGTCGTTGCTGCAGCACTGTAAAAAGACAGGAGAAACCTTATGAGTGGCAAGATCGTGACAACCGCAGAACAGGAAGAATACTCACATCCGAAACACGATCGTTTTTTCTTGCGCGATGTTGTAACAGCTGAAAGCAACCCGGATCTTTCCGTCCATCGAGGTCGCATAGAGCCGGGCGGTGAAATTTTCCCGCACACGCACGATGGCCAGACTGAAACATTTTACATCCTTTCCGGATCAGCTGTCTGCACTATGGGCAGCAAAAAATCGACGGTCAATGGTGGACAATGCTGTATCGCCCCCCCTGGAGTCGTTCATGGTCTGAAAAACGAGGGGGACGAGCCGGTTGAGTTACTCGCCTTGTTCACCCCACCTCTGAAGTAACAGGGTCACCTTTTGTCAATTGCCTTAACAAACAAAGCAAACCTCGAACTTCGTCAGGAAGGGCCGACCGTTCTGGTCGTTGATGATGAGGAAGTCATTCGCGACCTTTGTTCAAGGGCCTTGAAACCCTTTCGGGTCATTGAAGCCGAAAACGGTGAAGCAGCACTCAACATGCTTGAGCATGAGGATGTTGATGTTGTTCTGACCGACATCATGATGCCTCACACCAATGGCCTCGAGCTGCTGCAGGAGGTCAAGAAACGCCAGCCGAATCAGGCGGTCATTGTCATGACCGGGTATGCCGACAAGGAGATTGTCCTCAAGGCATTAAAAGCTGATGCCGACGATTTCATCAGCAAGCCGATCAACCTTCTGCAACTGCGCACAGTCATCGACAAGGTTCTTGAAAAAAAGGCCCTGAAAGAAGAGCTGGTTCAACTCAAAAAAATGGACCAGATGAAAACAGACTTCCTCGGTCTTGTTTCCCATAAGCTAAAAACGCCGGTTACCGCCCTCTCCCTTTTCATTCAGAATCTGGCCCGTGGCGTCGGCGACCCGGACGACCCCAACTTCCAGAAACACCTGAAATTAATGCAGGACGAATCACACTACCTGGTCTATCTGATCCAGGATCTGCTCTATTACAGTGAAGTCATCCTGCAGGAGAGCACCTTAAAGCTTGCGTCATCAGATTTGCGCTCAGTCGTTATGGCGGCCTATATCGAAGCACAGGCCGACTGCAACAAAAAAGGGATAAATCTAAACAACGAACTCCCGGAACAATGCCCACCGACACAATTTGACCGCAAAAGAATCCGCTTCATCGTTCAGGCGTTGTTCGACAATGCTATCAAGTTTACCCCGCCAGGCGGCCAGATAACCGTGTTCGGAGAATATGGTGAATCAGCCTGCAAGCTTGGCATTCGAGACACCGGCCCGGGCATAGACGAAAAAGAACAAAAGAAAGTTTTTGAGAAATTCTATCAGGTTGACCCCTTACATACCGGACAGATTCGGGGCTTCGGTCTTGGCCTCTTTTACGCCCGTCAGTTTGCCAAGGCCCACGGCGGGAATATTAAACTTGAAAGCGAGCCAGGAAAAGGTACGACTGCCTGGCTGATTCTTCCGCGTTAAATCTTCTCCAAGCTCCCATTCTCTGCGCATTTGCCTTTGTCTTTAATATCCTCTGTGCTATATTTTTTACTTATTTTCAGTACCTAAATCGTGGAGGTATAAATGTTCCGTGGAACAACCATAGCCTGTGTTAAAAAAAATGGCGAAGTCGCAATGGCCGGAGATGGCCAGGTCAGTGTCGGCAACACCGTCATGAAGCATTCAGCACAAAAGGTGCGGCGCCTTTACGATGGCAAGGTTCTGGCTGGTTTTGCTGGCAGCACCGCTGATGCATTCACTCTTTTCGAAAAGTTTGATGCCAAGCTCCAGGAGTTCCAGGGAAACCTGCCGCGGGCAGCGGTTGGTCTGGCCAAAGACTGGCGCACCGACCGGGTTCTGCGCCGACTT
>JBFFPW010000030.1:0-9413 GCA_041573815.1 Desulfuromonadales bacterium | reverse complement strand
GGAGTTATTACCAAAGTCCAGTGGATGCGGCCCTGAATTTAATGCGGAGCTGATTTATTGTCGGAGCATTCGTTAATTCTGGGTTAGTTCCATGTCTGGGGATTATATCCATCGCTACCTTCGGGAAAACCCAAACAAGATAAATCACCCTGCACCTTGAAGAGGTCTTGAGTCAATCCGACCTGCCACCTCTTACTGCATATTCCTTCAAACCTACTATTTCTATTTTGAAGGTGAATAGACCTCAAATCTGATCATTCCTATAAACCCTGACTTCTGGAACACCCAGGTAAATAATTAGAAAAATATATTTCCATGTAAACCAATGCAATAATGCCACGTCTTATATATATTACAAATCTAATGGAGGGATTTATGGCTATGCTAAAAAATGTGTTGGGAGTAGTGCTTTTACTACTAATTGTCGCCTCATTAAGTGGTTGTGGACTTTTCCATGGGCACGGTCACAACCACAATCACAACCACAATCACAAGCACGGAAACTGCCTGCAACCTCACAAATAAAGTGAAGGGAAAATTATGATGCATTCAAATCTACAAGGAGACTGGTTCTGTGGTCCAGGAGGAATCTTTTCGAGCTTTCATTTTGGTGGTTTATTCCATTTAGTAATTTGGGGCATTGGATTATTCCTCCTTTACACCCTTATTCGGCATTTGATCGCAGGCAATAAAGATAACTTTTCCACGCATAGCAACAATTCTCAATCAATTTCGATTCTAGAAAAAAGGTATGCTGCTGGAGAAATTGGTCAAGAAGAGTTTTTGCAAAAGAAAAAGGATTTAACGAGCTGATCTAATAACCAGAAACCCTATACGATACATTTTCATGACAACTCTATTATGGAAACAGGGAACAACACGAACGAGCTTAATAGAAAAATGGCCACCTGTTACGGGTGGCCATTCTTGAATCTAGAACCTCTTAAATGTCTCTATCAATAATAAACTGTTTCTTCTCTCTAAACCCTGACTTCTGGGACGTTTAATAGAAATAGAGGAAGCTGACAACTGTCAGGAACAGGACGGCCAACAAAACACCGCCACCGACCGGGTAGGTCGAAAACTTGCTGCGCTGGTCGATATGCTCTTCTAGCTTTTTGTCCACTTCATCGCCGGCTGCTTCAGCAGCCATGCGCATACCGTACTTCTGCAGGTTACCACCCGGCTCGGAAAAGTAACGGGCCAACAGCCCCGGAACATACTCGGCCAGCCACTTCTGCGACCAGGCATTGAGACCGTTGAAGGTTTTATCGCAAAGCTGATAGAAACCGCGCGCGCCCTTGCGGTAGAACCAATCCGAATCAAGATTGATCGAGCGGATTTCCGCCGGGTAGATGCCGGAGAGCATCAGCAGAGCAAAGGCCAAAGCACCAAACATCAGGAGTTGCAATTGACCAACGACATGGGCTCCGGTATAGGGCACATAATCGACCGGGAAAGGCAGGATATTGTAGAGCGGTTGCGGGAATGCCCCGATACCGATGCAGAGAAAAGCGGCGATCCCCATAGCCAGTTTCATGTTCCAGGGAGCCTCTTTGGGCCGAAGCCCCGAGTCATGACCAAAAAACATGAAGAAAGGCACTTTGATACCGGCATGGTGAAAGACTCCGGCCGAGGCAAACATCATCATCAGCCAGACCAGCAAGAGCTGCTCATTCCCAGCGGCAGTAATGATCATCGACTTGCTAACAAAACCGGAAAAGAGCGGAAAAGCCGAAATCGACGCGGCACCGATGATACAACAGACACAAGTAAACGGCATATACTTGTAGAGCCCACCGAGATCGGTGCATTTGGTCTTGCCGGTCCGGTACATGACCGCCCCGGCGCTCATAAACAGCAAACCCTTATAGAGGATATGCGCAAAGGCATGACTGACCGCACCATTGATCGCCAATTGCGTGCCGATGCCGATACCACACATCATGAAGCCGACCTGATTGATCAGGCTGTAGGAAAGAACACCACGGATATCATTTTCGAGCACGGCATAGAAGATCGGCACAAAGGTCATGATTGCCCCGAGCCAGATCAGCATTTCGGTTCCCGGAAAGGTTCGCGCCATAACATAGACAGCCGACTTGGTCGTAAAAGCGCTGAGGAACACCGCCCCGGAGTATGAAGCTGCCGGGTAGGCATCCTTGAGCCAGGAGTGTAAAGGAGGGATTGCTGCATTCACGGCGATACCAATAAAAATCAGCCACGAGGCGATGCCGGTCAGACCGACAAACTCGACCGCCACTGAGCCGGTTTCATGCAGACGGATAAGGATGCCGGCCAGCAGCAGCAGACCTCCGGCAAGGTGTATCAGCACGTAGCGCAGCGCCGCCTTGCTCGCCATAGGCGTCTTGCCGGAGAGGACAACGAAGGTCGAGGCGATCGCCATCAACTCCCAGAAAATGTAGAGGGTAAAGAAATCGCCGGCAAAGGTGACACCAAGCGCCCCGCCGGCATAAATCAGCGCCGAGCTCGATTCACTTTTATCTTCCTGCTGAAAGGCAAAGAGGACAGCGAGGATACTGATGATAGAGAAGATATAGCCGAAGACCCGGTTGAGTCGATCGACCTTGCACAGAACCAGGTCGATATCATTGAACGACAACGTCGCGATGACCCCTTCCGGGAGTTGATGAACAACTATCAGGGCAAAAATCGGCGCCGCCAGAAGCACGGCTTTGCGGAGAGTCCCTTTCAGCAACGGAGCGAGTGCCGCTGCCAGCAGGAATATCAATGCCGGCGGGAACTCAATCATCATAATACTCCTCGTCCTTCATCAAGAACATCCGCATAACCTTGGCGATCAACACCAGCATGACGCAGGAGATAAAACCGTAAACAGCAAAGAAATTTGTGACGCCGTCAAAACCAAAAGCGGCGTGCTTGCTGATGAAAAAATCAATCACCAGCAAAATCACCAGCGAAACATAAAAGATCCGCAGGAAAAGCTTCAGATTGTCTGGCTTGTCAAACCACCCCGATTTATCAGCCATAATCAATGTCCTCCGCCCAGAATACCGGTAAACGCGAGCAACAGGAAAAGCCAACCCAGACCGAATGCGACATAAAAGGCCTTACGGTAACCGGGCCAGGGCGCATGGCCGAGCTCAATAATTTCACCTTGTTCGTTTCGTTTGATATCATCAGCCATCTATTTATCCTCCAATGCCGAGAGCCAATTGGGCCAGCCGGAGAAAAGTGTCGTGGAAAAAAAACAGCAGCAGAGAGCCAAAAGCCGTCAGGCAGATCGGTACCAGACAAAATATCGGAGCTTCCTTGATGCCGCTGGCGGCTTCGGCCGGTGGTTCGGCAAAAAAGGCCCGGTAAACTATTGGCAAAAAATAAGCTGCATTGAGCAAAGAACTGACCAGCAACACAACCAGTAGCGTCAGTTGACCACCATCAACTGCGCCCAGGACCAGTTTCCACTTGCTGATAAAACCACCTAATGGTGGCAAACCGATAATACTGAGAGCCCCGAGCAAAAAGGCGGCAAAGGTGACCGGCATTTGCCGACCGAGCCCATCCATCTGGCTGATGTATTTCTTGCCGGCCGCAACATAGATCGCTCCAGCACAGAAAAAGAGGGTGATCTTTCCGAAAGCGTGCATACCGATATGCAAGATACCGCCGGTCATACCGACCGCCGACAACATGCCGGCACCGAGCACCATGTAGGAGAGTTGACCGACGGTTGAATAAGCAAGACGGCGCTTGAGGTTGTCCTGGGTCAAGGCAATCAGTGAGGCGACCAGCAGGGTGACTGACGCCAAAGTGGTGACGATCCAGCCGATATCGGCCTGGGCCAACTGATCCGGTCCGATGATGTGGAAAATAATGCGCAGGATCGAAAAGACTCCGGCCTTGACCACGGCCACGCCATGCAGAAAACTGGAGACAGGAGTCGGCGCCACCATCGCCGCCGGCAGCCAGCCATGAAACGGCATCAGGCCCGCTTTGGCAAAACCGAACAGGAACAACACCAGAACAACCGCAAGGGTGCTGGCGGACGCCTTGTCGGCAAGGATACCACCGACTGTGAAATCAAGCGTACCGGTCAGAGTGTAAACAATCAGCATCGCCGGCAGGGCGAAACCGATCGAGGTGCCGAGAATATAGGTCAAGTACTTACGGCCGGACGATTTTGCCTCGGCGTTCTGTTCATGGGTGACCAGCGGATAGGTCGAGAGGGACAGCATCTCGTAAAAGAGATACATGGTCAGCAGGTTGGCCGAGAAAGCGACACCGATGGTTGCCGAGATCGCTACGGCAAAGGAAGCGAAGTAGCGGGTCTGCGCATGCTCTTCCAGCGCCCGCATGTAACCGATCGAATAGATCGAGGTCAGCAACCAGAGGAACGAGGCGATCAGGGCAAAGAAGATGCCGAAGGCATCAACCCGAAACTCGATCGGTACACCCGGCACCACTTCGGCGAGGGTAAAGACATAACCGCCGCCGGCCAGCACACCCGGTAGCATCGAAACAACAATTGCCACCTTGACGACCGCCGCCATCAGCGTCCAGAACTCGCGCAGGTTCGGCTGCTTGTTCGACAGCATAATCGGCACGGCTGCCAGGAGGGAAACCAGCACCGCCACCAGCGGCCATATAGAAAAAGTCAGGTCCATAATCAGTTAATCTTCTTTTCCTATCCTAAAAATCCGGCGGGAATCGCCAGCTTGATCAGGTTTTCAACCAACGGCCCACTGCTCAGACCGACGACAATCAGGGCGACCGCTACCAGCAACAGCGGGCAGAGAATCATCAACGGGGCTTCGTTCCGCTCGATGGCTGCATGACCATGGTCATCAGCACCCTTGCCGAAGTAAGCGTATTCAATAATACGGAAGAACAGGATGGCATTGACCAGGCTGCTGAACACCAGAGCTACAACGTAACCCCACTGCCCCGCCTCAATGCCGCCGAGGAGCAAATACCATTTACTGAAAAACCCGCAGGTCGGCGGTACCCCGATCATCGCAAAAGCGCCAACGGTAAAAGCAGCCATGGTCAACGGCATCTTTTGGTAGAGGTTGGTCAGGTTCTCGAATTTCAGGCTGCCGGTCCGGTAAGCGATCGCCGCCGCCGCCAGGAACAGGCAGAGGGTCATCAGGGCATCGTTGACAATATGCAGTACGGTGCCGGTGATGCCCGGTTCATTAATCAGCCAGGCACCGCCAACCATGTAGCCAACTTCGGCGACAATGATATAGGTCAACATTTTTTTAAGGTCCCGCTGACCGAGTGCCAGGGCCGAAGCCGAGATAATGCCGATCGCAGCCGCCCAGACAATCATCGACTGCAGGTCCGTTTCATACATCGAAAAACCGGGTGCTATAAACGAGAACATCAGCCGCAGCATCAGGTAGACTGTCACCTTGGTCATCAGTGGAGCGATCATCACCCCGGCACCGCTCGGAGCCTGTGAATAAGCCATCGGCAACCAGCCGTGCAGCGGGAAAAAAGCCATTTTGATCCAGAGTCCGACCAGGACAAAAGCCAGCGCCGTTCCAAGGGCAAATGATCCCTGCAGCGCCGGCAGGAACTGGGCAATGTCAGCCATGTTCAGGGTACCGGTCAACAGGTAGAGATAACCGACGCCGAGCAGATAGAATGATGCGCCGATCGAACCCATAATAATGTAGTTGAAGCTCGACAACGGCGCTCGGCCGCGACCCATGGCGATAAGGCCATACGTGGTGATTGAGGTGATTTCGAGCAGTACGTAAAGATTAAAGGCATCGGCGGTCAGAACCAGCCCCATGAGGCCGGCGACCAGGATCAGGTACAGGATAAAGAACAAGTGCACCCGATCATGCAACTCCTTACGGACCCATGGCAGAGCGGCAAAAGATGCGATCAGGGCGACAACGGCAATCAGCAACAGCATCAGACCGGAGAGCGGATCGACCAGCAGTTCAATCCCCCAAGGGGGCAACCAAGCACCAACCGTATAGCTGATAGGACCTGTTTCGAGCACCCGCCCGAGGACGACAAAGGCAAGAGCCGATGAAAGCGCCAAGGAACCGAGAACGAACGGCGCAATCAACCCCTGCTTCTTGCGGCCGAAAATGTCGAGGAAGAACGAGGTCAGCAGCGGTGCTGCCAGGATATACATATGCAGGTTGGAATTCATCCGTTCTCTTCCTCGATCTTCTGCAGGATCTCGTCTTCTTCGAGCGTGCCGTACTTACGGTAAATCCGGATCATAACCGCCAGGGCCACCCCGGTGACACTGACACCAACGACGATGGCGGTCAGCATCAGGACATGCGGCAACGGGTTGACGATGCTGTTGACGTTGACCCCATGCTCCAGAACTTCGTATTTATTGAGGATCGGAATTTTACCGCCGGCCTTGGCGCCGGTCGAAACAAAAAACAGAATGATCGCCGTCTGGAAGATATTCATGCCGATCAGCTTCTTGACCAGATTCCGTTTGCCGATCATCGCATAGAAGCCGATCATCATCAGGACGACATAGATCCAGTAATTGTATTTAGCAAGGATTTCCGACGTCAACTGTTCCATTTACAGCCCCTCGTCCATTTTTCCGGCCGAAGCCATATCCCAGTAGATCGAAACCATAATCATCATGACGCCCATGCCGACTCCGACCTCAACCAGGAAAATACCGTGTGAGCGCCAGTCAACCGGGCTGATAAATGGCAGTATCGTCTGCAGGGCGCTGTAATCGAGGAACATGCCACCGACAAAAGCGCAAAGCGCAGCAACGCCGGTGAAGATCAGGGCGCCAATATTCGCCATGACAATACTGGTCCCTTCGTTCAGGTATGCCTTGCTGAACGGCATGCCGTAAGCGAGACCGAGCATAATAACCGAGGCGCCGAGGACAACCCCGCCCTGGAAACCACCACCAGGACTATAGTGCCCATGGACAATGACGTAGAGGCCGTACAGCTGGATAAACGGAACCATCAGGCGGATGGCCGTTTCAACAATCATATCGCGCTGGGGAATCTGATCGCGGGCTGAATCAAAATCAATTCTCAAGATTCATCCTCCTCATCCTCGCGCCGGCGCAATATCGCCATAACCCCGGTGCCGGCGCAATAGATAACCACCAGCTCGAACATGGTGTCATAACCTCGATAATCGCCGAGGACAGCGGTAACGATATTCGGCACATGGGTCTCTTCAACCGCTTTTTCAACGTAGTGAACCGAAACATGCTGATTGGGTGGCGAATCCGCACTGCCCCATTCGGCAAAATCGCCGGTGCTGTAGAACAACAGGGCACCGGTCACGAGTGTGGCTACCAGAGCGAGAGATTTCAATCCTTGCTCCTCCTCGTTGTCCGGAAAATAGCGGCGATAAAGAAAATGGTGCTGACGCCAGCGCCAACCGTCGCCTCGGTAAAGGCCACGTCAACCGCCCCCATTTCCGCCCAAAGCAGACACATGAGGAAACTGTAGGCACTGAAAATAATCGTTGCCGACAACAGATCCTTAACCTGGATCGCCGCAACCGCGCAGAAGACCACGAGCGTCAGTATCATCAAATCGAGTTGCCAGATCATGCCCGTCCCCCTTTTCTTTTTTCCCACGGCTTAACGCCGACCAGCAGCGCCGCCTTGGTAATAGCGTGGGTCGCGGTCGGACTGGCGATGAAAACAAAAATGATAATGGCCAACACCTTGCAACTGACCAGGATATTGCCAAAGGTAAAGTCATGCAGGTTATAGAGGGCGATACCGGCCAGGGTCAGGATAGCAGCCAGGGTATCGCATTTACCGGCGGCGTGCAGACGGGCATAAAAATCAGGGAAACGCAGAATGCCAATGGTGCCAATGGCAAAGAAAAAAGCGCCGGCAATCAGAAGGATAGTAACGATCAAGTCCATATCAATGACCCTCCTCTGCCGCGACTTCATCTTCCATGAAGACCCGGTTATTGCGACGGAAAAACTTGCAGGCCCCGAGGGTGGCAATGAAGTTGAGAAGGGCATAAGCCAGAGCGATATCGACGAACATTGACATGTTCTCGTAAATCAGACCAATCAACAAAAGAATAACCGTCGTCTTGGAACCAATCATGTTAACGCCGACGATACGATCCAGGACTGTCGGCCCACCAATAACACGGACCAGAGTCATAATCATCAACAGAACAATGAAGACGCTGACATAGAGAAAAACCGAACTCATTTCAGCACCTCCGGCTCCAGCGCCTTCGCCACCCGTCGCTCCATTTCACCCGGCAAACTCTCTGCCGCCGAACTCGTCAAGGCGTAAATTGTCATCTCATCATCATCGATGCTGACGGTAATCGTTCCGGGGGTCAGGGTAATAGACTGGGCAAAGGTGACTTTGGCAAACTGGGTTTTTAATCGGGTTTTAAAACGGATCAACTGCGGATCCATCATTTCGTGCATTTTCGGGTGCAGAACCAGGTAGGCCACCTGAATACTGGAGAGGGTAATTTCCCAGAAAAGCCAGGGCTGGTACAGAAGCAGACCAATGATCTGCCGGGGGGTCAAGGTGACTTTAAGTTCGGCAAAAAGGAGATGACTGGAAAACTGGGCGATCAGCAGACAGCAGACGACACCAAGGGAGAGATGAAACGGGTCAAACATTCCCGAAAGCATCACCCAGAAACAGAGCATGATAATAAATGTAAGTATTTTCGCCTGCATACAACCTATGAAGAGATTGAGGAATCTCTGGGAACCAGCCACCCTGGAGGGAAGGGCTCCTCTCCTTTTTCATTAAATTCAATCGATTTCCACTTAAACAAAGCGCTCAATTTTTAACACGGTTTGAATGATGTGGTCAAGCAATTCTGCCGACAAGTATCCACGGGGGCATCAACACCTCTTGCAAATAGCTGTAACTCCTGTCATCATTGCACTGAGGTCAGGTTATTACTTCATGAAACACTGTTCTACAGGAGTGATTTATGCAGGAGCAATTGATCGTTTCCGCCCTACAATTCAACGTCAAACTGGGTGTTATTGAGAAGAACCTCGAACAGGCTGTTTCCGGCCTGAAGTATGTCAGCGATCAGGGGGCCCGCCTGGCGGTCCTCCCGGAGATGTGGAGCGCCGGTTACGATTATCGACGACTGGCCGATCACGCAGCTGAAACGCCGCGTATTCTCGATACTATCTGCAAATTGTCGGATGATCTCAACATGATCATCGTCGGCTCACTACCGGAAAAAGTCGGTGATAAAATATTCAATACAGCGACCGTTATCGATGGCGGAAAAATAAAAGGTAGTTACCGCAAGCTTCACATGTTCTCAACCATGGGTGAGGATCGCTTTCTTTCACCTGGCGACAAGTCACTGGTTGTTCCAACCTCGATCGGCCGAATCGGCGTCGCCATCTGCTACGATCTGCGTTTCCCGGAGCTGTTCCGCAAGATGGCCCTG
>JBFFPW010000029.1:0-9438 GCA_041573815.1 Desulfuromonadales bacterium | reverse complement strand
TGAGCCGCCACTGCTGCCGCAGCCATTCAATATAATAATGGCCAGAATCATCGTGACACTGAAGAGATCGGAAAAATTTTGAATTTGATTTCTCATGACGGCTCTCCTTCTTTCTCCATATTCTCTTCGAAATAATAAATGCCAATTCCGACCCGCTTGCGGCCGGAACCACGTTTTTTCGTGTTGAGATCACGGTCCTGGGCAGCCAGAAATCGGTCGAATTCTTCCAGAAGTTTTTGCGCCTGTTCGGCACTTTCGACCTGGAATGTGGCAGCCGCCTCTTCCGGGATATTGTCGTAGGCGACTTTGCGCTGGAACCATTTCGGATCGTGATTGTTTTCGATGTTGTGATCAATCGTGTTGATCAGGTCACTGACATCTGTGCCGAGAATTTCTATTTTTTCTGACAGGCCAGTTTTTGGTACATAGGCACGCTGGACAAGTTCAATAAAGCCATCATCCGTCGGTGCAATTGACCCAACCCTGAGCAATTCATCAAATACGGCCCTGACCGGAACATCACCGCCGTAAGATCGAACCAGTTCACTGAAAGAGTTTTCAGCATTTTCATGCAAAAGTTTAGCAGGCTGTCCATGTATGTCGAGAAAACGCGAATCCCTTGTCCAGCCACCGATCACCCGGGCCGCCCGGTTGAAGCGGGGGGCTGCTTCATTATCTTCCGGAGCTTCGATTCCCTTGAGACGACTGACCTCTTTGCGGGAGAGACCGGTCAGGATCGAAATTCTCGAATCAGTCAATTTGCGGCCGGGCAGGCTCGACTCCTGGAATGCAACGTCGACATAGGTCCAGCGGGCAAGTTCTTCAAAAACTCCAAAGGGAATCCCGTTTCGTAACAGGATGCGGACCAGAGGTTTGAGGAGCCTGACGACGGCCGCTTGCAATTTATGTTCAATCGCGCTCTTCATAATTGGGATTATAATCCCAAAAATACTTGAGTCAAGTAGTCGGGTAATTATTTTTCTTTAAGAAACAATCGATAGGTGAATGCCAGGTCAGTCGAGAGTGATGAAGATTGACTTGCGGGGTTTGCCGTTAACGGCAAAGCTGCGATGGCCGCGGCCGGTGGTGTCTTCGGCGAGGAGAATGTCGCCGGTTGTGAAACGGCGGATGGTGCCGTCGCCGATTTCGATATCAACCTCACCGTCGAGCATGACGACGTATTGACGCTGTGGCGCGTTGTGGAAATTGTAATCGTATTCGCCGGAAGTTTCGCGAAAGATAATGCCTGTTGCCTTGACCCGTTCTGACAAGGCCCCGATATCCCCGGCTTCAGTTAAGGGGATATTGATATCCTCAAAATGCGATTCGCCATCGGCGCCAGTATAAATGCGGGTCATCTGCATCGGTCAGGCTTCATCTGGTTCAGGTTCCGGTGGTGTTTCGACGCCACCGAGCAGTATGCCAATCCAGCGGGTATCGCTTCGGCTTTCAAGGGCAATCTTGACGATCATGGTCAGGACCACCGAAAGCAGCATGCCGATTGGGCCGAGTACCCAGCCCCAGAAAACTAACGACATGAAGACGACGAGGGTGGAAAGGCCGAGACCACGACCCATGACTCTCGGCTCAATCACCGGGCCGAACAGCATGTTGATGGCCAGATAGCCGACCGCAACGATGGCCGCTTTACCCGGTCCAAACTGCACAAAGGCGAGTAAAACGGCAGGAATCGAGGCAATGATCGAACCGATATTCGGGATGTAGTTAAGCAGAAAGGCAATAATACCCCACAAAACAGCATAATCGACTCCGAGCAACAACAGCAGGATGGTGACGCAGATCCCGGTGCCAAGGCTAAGTAGGGTTTTTAAGGCCAGATAATGTTTAACGTTTTCCGTGATTTTCTTGAAATATCCCATCGACTCTTCGGGATTGTTCAAGGCCTGATGAAGTTTTGTCGGAAAACCTGAAGCTTCCAGAAGGATGAAAATAACTGTGATCAGGATCAGGAAGGCATTGGTTAAAACGCCCCCGAGTTGTTTGAGGCTGGCGGTCACCATTTCCATCGCTTTTGATGGGTCGAAATAATCATTGAACACTTTCATGGTGATGTCGATGCCATGCGCCTGCAGCCAGTTAAAAAGGGCGGTGCTTTCTTCTTTCAGGCGTTCCTGGTAGATGGGTGCATTGCTGGCGAAGCTGTTCAGGGATGTCCCGATGACGGTACCGAAGATAAAGCCGAGAACCATAATGCCGACGACGATAGTCAGGACTGATAGGGCTGTCGGTACACCACGTCGCTGCAACCAGAACAAAGGTGGAGTGCAGATCATGGCGATAAGGGCGGAGAGGAGGAAAGGTACAATTATCGCTTCGGCAGCGCGTAGGCCGGCGACGACAATGACAAAAGAGGCCAGGGTCAGTAAAACCCGTGTTCCTGTTGCTTGACGGATGTTGTTCATGGGTTCCTCCCAGACAATTCAAGACAATACATTCAGGCTCATTTTTAACATGGGATATCTGCCAGTGCAATTGCTGTATACAATATACTTGACATTTGATTCAAACGTTTGTTTTAATCAGGCGTATAACCATTTATTCAGAGGCGTACCCATGAGTCAACCAACAACGAAAGACCGTATCCTTGATGCGGCAGAAGTCCAATTTGCCCGTGACGGTTTTCATTTTGCTTCTCTGCGGTCAATTACAAAAGAAGCCGACGTCAACCTTGCGGCGGTCAATTATCACTTCGGATCGAAAGAATCACTACTTGAAGAGGTTCTCAAGCGCCGGCTTATTCCGCTGAACACCATACGCAAGGAACGGCTTGAGGCGGTTCGTGCTCAAGCAGAGGATGAGGGGCGGGCGCCAACTCCCGAAGCGGTTCTTGCCGCATTCATTGAGCCGACAATTCAATTTTGCTGTAAGGAGCCGGGCGCTGAAAATTTCAGTACGCTGGTCGGACGGGCGATCACCGAACCGGATGACACCATCCGGAATGTTTTTATTCATCACGTCATGCCGATTTTTCTGTTCTTTTTTGAATTGCTGCAGAAATCATTGCCGACACTTAAAGCCGACACCGTGTTCTGGAAGCTGCACTTTGCCCTCGGTGCGACGACCCACACCATGCGTATTTTTGGCAATCTTGAGCTGCTACCAGAAGGCCTGAATCGAGATGTTGATGTTGACCAGTTGGTTGATGAATTAATGACATTCGTTATTGCAGGAGTCAAATCATGAACCTTGTCTGGCGTTTGATGATTGCTGCAGGTTTGCTGCTTGGCGTTTCTGCCTGTGCTTTTTATCCGAAATCTGTGATTGAACTGCCGACCGAATTGCCGGTGCAGTTTGTCGCGCAAAATGCCGATGACGTCCCTTCATCGGTTATTTATCGTTGGTGGGAGCAGTTCAATGATCCGCAACTCAATCAGTTGGTGGAATTAATGTTCAGTCAAAACCTACAAATTGAACAATCTCTTGCCCGGCTGCAGCAAGCTCGATCCACGGTCAAAACGGTGCGATCGGCCCGTTTCCCTAGCCTGGGTGTTGAAGGGCAGGGCGGGCGCTCGATGCAGCCCACCTTTGCCGGTGAATTTACCGGAGACAGCTACCAGTTCTCCGGTGCGGCCGCCTACGAAGTTGATCTTTGGGGCAAAATTGCCTCGAGGGCCGAAGCCGCGGGGAAGGGGTACGAAGCCTCCTATGAAGAGTTGCAAACTCTTTACCTGGGTTTGACGGCACAACTGGCTGAACTTTATTATCTCGCGGTTGAGCAGAGGGCTCAGCTGGTACTGACTGATGAAACGGTTCGTTCTTTTACCGAGACCGTTGCCAATGTTGAGGAACGTTATCGGCTCGGAGTAGTGCCGGCAGTTGATGTTTACCAGGCCAGACAAAGTCTGACAGCTGCCAAGGCCAGCCGACACCTTTTTGCCGCCAACCTGGCGACAGCTGAACATGGCATTGCTGTTTTAATCAGCCGTTATCCCGATCGTGAAAGTGCCGGAGAGCTGGCGGTTTTACCGACTACAGTGGAAGCTTTTCCCGCGGGCATTCCGTCTGAGTTGATCGGTCGTCGTCCTGACTTAAGGGCGTCATTGAGGTTGATCGAAGCAGCGGATGCTAATGTTGCAGCGGCGATTGCTGACCGTTTCCCATCGATCAACCTGATCGGAAATTATGGAACCACCAGCCAGGATTTCTCAACCGGACTGATCGAAGGTGATTTCTGGAGTTTTCTCGGTAACTTGACTTTGCCGATTTTTGATGCCGGACGACGCAGGGCTGAAGTCGATCGGAGCAAGGCGATAGCCCGGGAGCGGGTGGCTGCGTATCAGCAGGCGGCTCTGCAGGCATTCAAAGAGGTTGAAGATGCCCTGGTTAATAATCGCGAAACTGAATTGCGTATCGAGAGTCTCGAAGAGACGAGAGAAGCGACCGGTGCCACCCTTCGGCTCTCGCTCGACAGTTACTTCTATGGAGTGACTGACTACCTGCCGGTTCTGTCAGCACAACGTGCTCACTTCGAGACCCAGAGTCGATTGTTGACCGCCCGGCGCCAACTGATTTCAGCACGCGTCAGCTTGGCCAGGTCATTGGGTGGCGAGTGGATGAAAGATGAGATTGGAAAAAGACAAACAGCGGAACAGGATGACAAGCCATGAGTAAAAAAGATCTTCTACTGAAAATTATTCTGCCATTTATCATCATTTTAATAGGGGTCATTCTGACCATTGGGCTCATCAAAATACGCTCTACGCCACAGAGAGTGACACGAACCTTCAATGGGCCTCTGGTTGAAGTGATGATTGCCGAAAAGGTGAAAAAACAAATTGTGGTTCCGGGGACCGGAACCGTTCAGCCGACCCAGGAAGCTGATATTACTCCCCGGGTGAGCGGCCAGGTCCAGTACATTTCGTCGCGGATGGTTGAAGGAGGGTTCTCGAAAAAAGGTGAATTGTTGTTTTCGATTGAAAAAATCGATTACGAGCTGGCGCTGGAACGGGCCAAAGCGAGTCTTGCCCAGGCTGAACTGGAATTGATTCGCAATCAAAGTCTGGCTGAAATTGCTCAGCTTGAATGGAGTCGAATCGATCAAGAAGAGAGCGATCGAAAAGCAAACCCACTGACTCTGTATGAGCCACAATTGAAGGCGGCCGTAGCCCAGGTTGCATCGGCCAGATCATCCGTCAAACAGGCTGAACTTGAGCTCAAGCGGACCGCTGTCAGAGCACCGTTCAACTGCTATATCAGAAACGAGCAGATTGATGTTGGTCAGTACGTCCGGGCCGGTAACAAGGTGGCGTCTGTTGCCGGAACCGATGCGGTCGAGATCGTTATCCCGCTGCAACTGGAGGAGCTTGCCTGGCTTCAGATTCCCCGTAATGGCAAATCCAGTGATGGATCGGCTGCGACTGTCAGAATGTTTGTTGGTGAAAAACTGAACGAATGGCAGGGCCGTATCGTCCGTTCTTATGGTGAAATCGATCCCCGGACCCGTATGGCCAAGGTCGTGGTTGCTGTCAATGATCCGTTTGGCAAGAAACAGGAACTTGCTGAGCCGCCAGCTGAGCTGGCTCCTGGAATGTTTGCCGAGGTTCTGTTGCAAGGCGCCGAGTTAGCCGAGGTCTTTGTTATCCCGCGAGGGGCCGTCCGTGATGACGACACGATCTGGACGGTTGATGAAAACAAAAAACTGCTGATCAAAAAGGTCGAGATCGTTCGACGAGAGCGTCAGGACGTTGTGGTGACAGCGGGATTGGAAGCTGGCGACCAGGTGGTTTTGACCGGATTGGCTGCGGCGGCTGATGGGATGTTGTTGCGGCCGCAATTGCGGGAGGCAACTCAATGAAAGGTGCAATCCGCTGGATGGCCCAGAATCACGTCGCCGCAAACCTGCTGATGCTGGTTTTTATTGTCGGTGGCCTGATTCTCGGGTTCAGTATTAAGCAGGAAGTTTTCCCGGAAGTCGCTCTTGATCGGGTTCTGGTTTCTGTCGCCTACCCGGGGGCTGGACCGGAAGAGGTTGAAGAAGGGGTTGTCCTGAAAGTTGAGGAGAACCTGACCGGCGTTGATGGGATCAAGCAGGTCAGATCAGTGGCCGGTGAAGGCTTCGGCAGTATTGTCGCCGAAGTGACGACAGAGGCCGATGTCGATCTTGTTATGCAGGATATCAAAAGCGAAGTCGATCGTATTATTACCTTCCCTAAGGATGCTGAAAAACCGGTTGTCAGTAAGCTTTTAAATCGGCGTGAAGTGATCACTGTTGTCGTTTTTGGTGATATGCCGGAGAGAAGCCTGCGTGAACTGGCAGAGCAGGTCCGCGATGAACTCCTGTTGGAAGAGAATATTACCCAGGTTGATTTGAGCGGCGTTCGCCCCTATGAGATTTCGGTCGAAATTGATGAGACCGGTCTGCGTCGTTATGGATTGACATTTGACCAGATTGCCAACCGAATTCGCCAGGCTTCTCTCGATCTGCCGGGTGGTACGATCAAGACCGCCAGCGGCGAAATCCTGATCAGAACCAAGGAACGGCGGTATTTTGGCGACGAGTATGGAAATATTGTCATTCTCAATAACCAAGATGGTACCGAAGTCAAATTGAGTGACATCGCCGATGTCCGCGACGGTTTCGAAGATTCTGATGAATACGGACTTTCCAACGGACTGCCGGCGGCCATGATTAAAGTTTACCGGGTCGGTGACCAGAAACCGACCGAGATATCGGCCGCGGTCAAGGATTATGTTGCAAAGAAGAAGGACCAGCTGCCGGAGGCAATTAGTATTGCAACTCTGTACGATACCTCGGAGTTGTTTGAAGGTCGTAAAAACCTGCTGATGAAAAATGCCTTTATCGGTCTGATTCTGGTCTTTATCACCCTCGGGTTGTTTCTGGAAATTCGCCTGGCTCTCTGGGTTATGCTTGGCATTCCGATCTCTTTTTTCGGGGCCCTGTTCTTTATGCCGGCAATCGACGTTTCGATCAATATGATCTCGCTGTTTGCATTTATTATGGCTTTGGGAATCGTCGTCGACGATGCCATTGTCGTTGGTGAAAATATTTATGAACATCGGCAGATGGGCAAACCCTACCTGCAGGCAGCTATGGATGGTGCGATCGAGGTTTCACAACCGGTCATTTTTGCTATCCTGACTTCGGTCACCGCTTTTACGCCACTGCTTTTTACCAGCGGAATTATGGGGAAGTTTATTCTCGTGATTCCAGCTATCGTCATTACTATTTTGCTGGTCTCTCTGGTTGAGTGTCTGTTTGTGCTGCCGGCCCATCTGGCCATTGGCCAACCCCGGCAAGTCAACGGAGGTTTTTTAGGTAAGGTCGATCGCACCCGGCGCAAGTTTGGCACTGCTCTTGAGCAGTTTATCAAGGGGCCTTACCATCGAACTCTCGATCGCTGCCTTCGCTACCGTTACGCAACCTTGGCGGCTGCAGTTGCCCTGCTGTTTGTCGCTGGCGTCGGTCTGGTCGGTGGCGGTATCGTCAAGTTCAGATTTATGCCGGTGGTCGATGGTGATGCCATTACCGTTGCACTGGAGATGGCCCCGGGGACACCGGTCTCAGAAACCGAAAAAGTTCAGCAGCAAATCGCCGAAACCGGCCTTGAAGTGGTTCGCGAGTATGATGCTGAACGAGAGGTTGATAACTCGATTCTGCTGCAGATGTATTCTGTGGTTGGTGCGGCTCTTAATGATCGCGGTCCGGGTGGTGTCTCTTCCAGCTCCGGCAGCAATCTCTCCAATATTTATATGTTCCTCACGCCGAGTGAAAAAAGAAATGTTCCGGCGGCGGAAATTTCCAACCTTTGGCGAAAACGACTCGGTGAGATACCGGGAGTCGACACTTTGACGTTCACCTCGAACCTTATTCACCTCGGCGCTAATATTGACGTCCAGTTGGCACATGAAGATTTCGAAGTTCTTGATGAGGCTGCCGAGCGACTCAAGGCGGCGATTGCCACTTACCCCGGCACCGGAGACATTGCCGACAACTACACCCTCGGCAAAAAAGAGGTCAAGTTACGATTGAAGCCGGAGGCGAGGACTCTCGGTCTGACAGAAGAGGGGCTCGGACGCCAACTCCGCGGTGCCTTTTACGGCTCGGAAGCTTTGCGATTGCAGCGGGGACGCAACGAAGTCAAGGTCGTCGTTCGCTATCCTGAAGCGAGTCGCCAGCATCTCTATGACCTGGAATCGATGCGGATACGGATTCCCGGCGGCGGCGAGCTTCCGTTGAACCGGGCGGCAACTCTTGAAGAGGATCGTGGCTTTAGTAAAATTAACCGCACTGACCGTAAACGGGTTATCAATGTGACGGCAACGGTCGATAATCACGTCGCTAACGCTGAAGAGATTATCGAGGAGATGAAGCGTGTCACCTTGCCCGGTTTGATGTCCGACTATCCGGGCCTCAGTTACGATATGGAAGGTGAAGACAAGAACCGACGCGAGTCGATGGCGAGCATGGCGACCGGTTTCAAGCTGGTGCTGTTTGTTATTTTTGCTTTGCTGGCGGTTTCATTCCGCAGTTATTCGCAGCCGTTGTTGATCATGGTGGCTATCCCGTTTGGTATTGTTGGCGCTATTCTTGGGCACTTCATCATGGGTTTTGATCTGAGTATTCTGAGCATGTTCGGCATTGTCGCCTTGACCGGAGTTGTCATCAACGATTCACTGTTGCTGATCGATTATGTGAACCGGAGTCGCAAAAAAGGAACTGGCCTGCACGATGCTGTGGTTGAGGCCGGTTTGCGACGTTTCCGGCCGATTCTTCTAACATCGCTCACCACTTTTTTCGGGCTGATGCCGATGATTCTTGAAACCAGCGTGCAGGCGCAGTTCCTGATTCCGATGGCGATCAGCCTGGCATTCGGCATCATGTTTGCGACCGGGATAACCCTGTTGTTGATTCCAGCTCTTTACCTGGTGCTGGAGGACATTCGGTTAAAGATCGGTTTGCAGGAGCGTCATGCCGGTTCCAGCGTCGATTCGATCTGACTTTGTCTGGCCAGACATTGTTTGTAAAAGAGCAACCATTGCGGTTGCTCTTTTTGTTTGAACTTGCAAATTTGTTGTCGATCGATTAAAACAGCCGCATTGTTTGAAAACCAGAAGGGCAATAATTGTGGATGGTAAACTTTTTCAAAAAATAAAAAGAATGACCGGTAAGGCGATCGGTGACTTTAACCTGATTGAAGAAGGTGATCGGATTGCGGTCGGGGTTTCTGGCGGCAAGGATTCCTATACGCTGCTGCACATCCTTGATGCATTGCAACGTCGGGCACCGATCAGGTATGAACTGGTCGCTGTCAATGTTGATTCCGGTTTTCCCGGTTTTCGGAAAGAGGTGGTCGAAAAGCATCTTGTCGATCATGGTTTTGAATATCGCATGGAGTCGACCAACTGTTATGAAATTATCGAGGAGAAAAGGAAACCGGGCAGTTCGTACTGTTCCTT
>JBFFPW010000028.1:0-9461 GCA_041573815.1 Desulfuromonadales bacterium | reverse complement strand
CAGCAGGAATCCATCATCGGGAATCCGGCCAGCCTGCATGTTGGCCTCGATAATTCCTGCCGCCTTGCGGATCGGGTCAGCCAAATCCGGACTGTAAGGGCCGATAATAAGTGCCAGATTGGGAGTGTGCAGAAAGTCAAAACCGCGGCCAAGACAGATCATACATTCGCGGTGTTCAATCTCCAGGGGGCGGTTGCTGTTGCGCACTTGTTCAATCCACTGCAGGTTTCCCTGAATCAGCCGCAACAGGTCGTTTCTGATCTGCTCGGGCATGTCGGCATACAGTTGTGGGATCATGTTTTCGAGGTTGTTCGCTTGTTTTTCATCGAGCGTTGAGAGATCGAGGGTGTCTCCATTGTGACCATGGAGCAGCAGGGCATCTTCGTCGGTTTCCAGTCCACAGATTACCGGATAGACGGTGGTGTGATTATGACCGAAGATACTTTCGAATTGTTGCTTGATGCGGCGGGTAGAGTCTATGGCGGCGCTCGTGTCGTAGTCGAATCCGGCGCAACCGCGTTCGATGCTGCCGCGGGAGAAATGGTAGGTGATCAGGATAAGCACCCGTCGTCCGCTGGCGACCATTTTCTTGACATGGCTGGCCATGATTTCACCGAGGTGTGGCCAGCCGAGATCGAACATGCCGCCGAGATTGCGGAATGGTTGGATGATGCCGGGTGGGGTGCCGGTGACGATCGGGATGTTGATCCGGCCGTCCATGCATTTGAGGACGATGATGGCAGTCGGGTGTTTGGCCTGGTAGAGTTCGCGGGCAAGGCAGGCTTCGGGGCTGCGGAACTCGGCGGTGTGCCGCTGAGCCAGAGTGAGTAGCCAGTCGATCCTTTTCTCTATCGGTTGATTGTGAACGGACATCGTACCCTCCTGCAAAAGCATAACTGATTACAAGTGTGAATCTGGTAAGCATTTCAGGCGGACCCTTGCATAATCCTTAGGCAATCGTCCGTGTCAAGATTTATCAATACCTTATTTCAGGCGGCTTTGCAAATTGGCACAGCCTATGCTTTATAAAACTTACAGAAATAAAGTACGGGACGGATTCGACGTTGTTTCCTGTTCAGTAAAAATATAGGCAACGATGCCCTGCGACCGCGAACCGGTTGTGCAGGGTTTTTTTACGACATGAGCAAAGGCGCTTTGGGTGGTGAACCCGAGGCGTTTTTTTTGTTGAAAGGAGTAGGAATCATGGCGACAGGTTGTCCGATGCTGAAATTGAAGACGGAAACCGATCACCCCTGTTTTGGAGGTGACCACAGCAAGGCGGGACGGATTCACCTTCCTGTCGCGCCGGGCTGTAACATCAAGTGTGGCTTTTGTGAACGGAAATTCGATTGTGCCAACGAAAGCCGGCCGGGTGTCACCAGTCGGGTGCTGACTCCACATCAAGCGGTCGAACGGGTGCGTCTGGTCAAGACGCATATGGAACAGAAGGGCGGCGCACAGCTCAAAGTGGTCGGTATCGCCGGCCCTGGTGATCCGCTGGCCAATCCGAAAACGTTCGAGACCTTCTCTCTGGTTCGAGAAGCTTTCCCGGAAATGACGCTCTGCCTGTCGACCAACGGTCTGCAGTTGCAGGAGAAATTACCGCAAATCCTCGAGGCCGATGTGCACAGCTTAACTGTCACTATTAACGCTTTAACCCCTGCGACCGGCGCTAAAGTTTACGAATGGATCCATCACAACGGTCAGCGTTTTGATGGTGAGACAGCTGCGGCTATTTTGCTGGAGCGTCAGCTCTGTGGTCTTGAGGCTGCGGCCAAAGCCGGGCTGATGATCAAGGTGAATAACGTTTATATCCCCGGAGTGAATGACCATGAAACCATCGACCTGGCGGTCGAAGTTCGTAACCTTGGTGCTGACATGATGAATATTATCCCGGTTATTCCGGTCGGAAAATTTGCCGATATCGAGATGCCTTCCGATGCAACCATGGAGATGGTCCGCAACCAGGCGGAACTGATCCTCTCGCAGGCTCGCCACTGCAAGCAATGTCGCGCCGATGCGGCCGGGGTGGTCGGGCAGGATATTGATTTGGAAGCCTTAAGTGCATAAACCTCAAAACAGTTTTCACGCGAAGTTCGCAACGTACGCAAGGAAATCTTAAAGGCAATTTTAACGCACTAAAAGTAGGCGGCCCGGGGCGGAGACGCAGAGACAGGCAAGAGATTATCTGGGCTCTGAATCTTAAACCCCAAAAAAAGATTTCAATTTTTTTTTTGATCTTCTCTGCGGCGTTAGCCTGCGCCTCTGCGTTAAAGAATTGTCGGTATTAACTTTGCGGCCTCTGCGGACTCGAGTGAGCGAGCGCGAACGGGCGTGAGATAAGATTTTCAGGAGATTTATAATGACCCCGGAACTGATTCCATTTCTTGCTGTCTCCATCTTTGTCGTCGCCATGATGTATGCCAGTGTCGGCCACGGTGGTGCTTCCGGCTACCTGGCTGTGATGGCGCTGTTCAGTCTTGCTCCCGAGGCACTGAAACCGACGGCCCTGTTGCTGAATATCTTTGTCGCCGGGGTCGGTTCCTATCTTTATCTCAGTGCAAAGCAGTTCTCATGGAAGGTTTTCTGGCCGTTTGTGGTCACCTCGATTCCGGCCAGCTTTATCGGTGGCTACTTCAGCCTGTCACCGGAGCTGTATCGCCCGGCTCTTGGCCTGGTCCTCTTTTTTGCCGCCTGGCGCCTGTTTGTTCGCAAAAACACTTGTGATTGCGAGCCGAATCCGCCGACCATCGTGCTGGCGATGATCGTCGGTGCAGTGCTCGGTTTTGCCTCCGGTCTCATCGGTGTCGGTGGCGGTATCTTCCTCAGTCCTCTGATGATCCTCCTCGGCTGGGCGCGGGTGCGTGAGGTGTCGGGGATAGCCGCCCTGTTCATCCTCGTTAACTCGATTTCCGGACTGCTCGGGCATTTGAGCTCATTGCAACATGTGCCGGATTATGCTCCGCTTCTCGCCGGGGTGGCTCTCCTCGGCGGCTCAATTGGCGCCCTCTGCGGGAGTCGGCACCTGCCGGTCAAAGCCATTCTCAAGGCGATGGCGGTGATGTTGTTTATGGCGGGAGGGAAAATGTTCCTGATCTAAGTGGACGAAAGGTATCTGTGAGCTGTTTATAGATTTGCCTTGTGGGGGATTCCGGGTCTGACCCGGAATCCCCCTACTTTTATCTAGATGTCAGTCATTAAATTCAACATGGAGAGGAGCTCTTCTGGATGCAGCAGTCGGGCTGTAGTTGGTGGCCAGGTAGTCGAGGATCGTGTTTTCGAGAGCCGGATCCAGTTGCTGCAAGCCTTGCTTCGATTGCATCCAGCGGATCATTTCCGTCCAGCCATCGCGGTCAGCACGGTTCTGGGTAATCAGCTTTGGCGAATGGCAGACAGTGCAGGTATCCTTGACCTGCTTGAATCCCGGCGCAATGATCAGGCCGGTTTCCTTGTCAGTCTCATTCTCGGCGCCGACTGTCGGAACGGCAAAGATCAGCATTGCCAAGATCAGAAGGCAGAATGTTTTTATATGCATAGTTGCCCCCATTTATTTTATATTACCTTGATCGCAACGCGGTGACAGGCATTATTCAGGTAACCGCGCGGATTCCAGCCCGGGACGACCATCGGTTGCATCGCACCTTTCTCGTCGGTGGCCCGGCTCCAGATTTCGTAATAGCCGGCCTGTGGGAAACTCACCTTGGCTGACCAGTTCTGCCATGCAAGGCGGTTACTCGGTTTCTTAAGCTTACACGACTGCCAAGTAGCGCCGAAATCGATCGAGATATCCATCGCTTTAACGCTTAAATCACCGGCCCAGGCATGCCCGCTGATGTCGAGTTGCTGCCCCAGGGTGGCAATCGTTCCCGTCTTGGGTGAAGTGACGAGTGATTTAACAGGCATTGATTCGATGATGGCCATATCTTCCTCCGGCACCTTGGTACCGGGGGCGACCGGGTAGGCCGGAACGCGGTATGACATTCCGGTCATTTTCGGGCCGTCATGGACCTTGTTGCGGATGACGATACGATTCAGCCACTTGCCGCAGGTCGATGCCGGCCATCCGCCGGTAATCAGGCGCAACGGATAACCATGCAGTGCTGGGATATCCTTGCCGTTCATCGCCCAGGCGATCAGGGACTCTTTCTCCATCGCTTTGGCTATCGGCACGCCACGCGAGATGACAACCTTTTTCGGATCTCCGCTGATATGGGTGTCGGCTCCATAGTAGCCGATGTATACGGCATCGTCCTTGACGCCGACATATTCGAGCACATCACGCAGGCGGACGCCTGTCCATTCGGCACAGGACACCGCTCCAACCCGCCACTGGTTCCCTTTGGCCGGCGGGTTGAATTCGGAGCGGCCGTTTCCGCCACATTCGAGCTGGATTTGGTAGGTGTAGGTCTTGAACTTCTTCTTCAGCTCGGCAATCGACAGGGTAACCGACCTTTTGGCCGATTCGCCTTCAATTTTCAAGTTCCAGTTGGCGGCATCGACTCCGGTCGGCGGGATACCGTTGTTCCGCACGAACATTTTCTCGAATGGCGTGATCGCGTCGTTTAGAAAATGCGGCGGGGGTTCGGCATTAAGTGGTTTGTCGTTAAGGATGATCATCTCCGGTATCTTGCCGTCGATGGTCATGCCGGAATCGGCGTGCGCCGTACCGATCAGTTCAACCCCCTCCGGCAGAAGTTCGCCAAATGGGATCTGCATGCCGACAGCGGCTGCCATGGCTGTCAGGCTGCTGTTGCGGATGAAATTACGTCGTGATAGGCCGGATTTTGTTTGCAGGTCTTCTGAGGTGGCGGGCGGTGTGGATTTTATCTCCTCACTGTTCGTCATGGTTTTCCTCCCATACGCGTTATGTTTTAGCGTCACACTTAAAAAAGTTTACACGATTTTCAATAATTTACTTGTGAATGAATGGGATTTTTTGCGGAGAGAATGAGGCTTATTCGACGCTACCCTACATTGAAGAATCTTGTGTATGCACTGTAATCGAAGCCGTTCGGTGCTTTGCACATCCCACCGATATTCAAATCACGCAACTTGTTTGAACAAGGCTCATAATCAGTATGTCATTTTTACCGAAGGCCTGGAGTGCCTTTTCCCGGTCATCCTCCACCGCTTTCTTGACGCAGACACCACGACCTTGATGCCGAGCTCTTGCAGAGTGGCTGCAATCACTCTGGCTGACCGAGTCTGAGGCATACCGCAAGATGCAGAAGGTTGCCATGGATAATCACAAGTTGATGAAGAAGTTGCCGCAGCAATCCTGTTCATGGACAGTTGAGCAGATGCTGTCAGTGTCGATCTTCGGTCTGCGGGGGGAGAGGCATCCACATACTTTTTGGGTCGTGTTAAGGAAAGTATTTAATGCTGTCCCCATTTTTTTCCGGGAAAATATGCTATGAATAAACCAAGAATGATTCAATAAGGAGAGAGTTATGAAAATTGATTGGGCTTATTTCCGCAAGGGCTGAACCTCCTGCACCAATGCTCAGGAGTTTCTTGAGCCGAAGAAGATTGAGATCGTTGAGCTGGTCGATGCCCGCAAGGAAAAAATCGATGAAGATGCCGCCTGGGCGATGCTGCAATCGGCTAAATCGATATCGATTGCCAAGGGAAAGAAAATTGAAACATTTTCCCCAGCTGAAGATGGTCGTGAAGCGGTGATGAAAAAAGCGATGGGGCCGAGCGGCAATCTTCGTGCACCGACCTATCGGGTTGGTGATGAATATGTCATCGGTTTCAATGTTGAACTCTATGCAAACTGGATCAAGTGAAAAAAGGACGGTTCGCGATAAAAACCGTACCGTTCAATTCTCGACGAAGCAGAGAGCATAGTCACTGCAATCACCACAACTCGGTGACTTGCACAGCACCCCGCCATTCATTTCACAAGCCTGCTTGAACAGGTAACGCTTCCAGCGCATGCCTTGATTGTTTGCTTTGGCAAGAGAGGGAAGATGGCGTTTGATGGCGGCCGTCAGCTCCGGGCGTTCGAACAACCCCATTGCGATCCAGAGGTGCCCCGGCTGAGCGGCCCGGGCTGCAAGGATATTGGCCAGCCAGCGGCTGGTTTCGTTTGTCTCTCCTGTCGAGTTCAAGGGGATGTGGTTTTGCAGAATTTTCCGGACGTCTCGATTGATTTCTGGCGGCAGAGTGGTGGCATGAGCTGACAGGTAAAGAAGATTACCCCGGCAAATCGCCGGGAAATATTTTGACAGCAGTTCGTCGAGTTCCTGATTTTCGAGGCCGATCGCCTTGGTCAAAAAACAGGGTTCTGCGGCGCCAAGGGCTATAACACCGGCAAACAGGCGTCGATCCTCCTCGATAATGCCCTGCGCATTTTTGCTCGACATCAACAACCTGTAAACCGAATCCTGATCGGAAATTCGCGGGCCGTGCTCTTCTTCCTGATGCCCGGACTCGACAAGTTCCCCTTTGTTTTCAAGGCTGCTGACCGCTGCCTGCAATGCTTTGGCGGCCAGGTCGGCACAGTACTCGCGCTCCGATGGCAGTCCTTCGAGCGATTTGTTTATCATTTGCGCATCGATGGTTCGTACGTTTTCGAGCAACTTACCTTCGGCCAGATCCGCCGCTGCGGCACAGGCGGCAATCGTAAAGCCACAACCAAAGACCTGGTAGCGGACCTTGTTGATCTTGTCGCCCTGCTGTTGCATGGTGAAACGGACGGCCAGTTTGCGGCCGATTTCGCCAGCCTCGAGTCCAACCTCGCCGATGCCATCCGGATTGTTGAGAATGCCGGTATGGCTGTCGTTGGCCGCCCATTTTCTGATTGTTTCAGAATACCCGTTTATCATTCTACCCCTTTTTGCCACCAAGACTCCAAGGACACCAAGAAGGGCTAAATCCTTGTTAAGGCGGAGACAATTAAAATAGAGCCATGCGATGTTGACTTAATCTTTAAGTCAGAATTAAACTTTTTCTGGAGTTTTCTGTGTCCTCACTCTGACTCTGCTACTATCCGTTATAGGCCCTTGGCTTTTCTTGGTGTTCTTGGTGCCTTGGTGGCCAATCCTTTGCTCTGGTCTCTGTCGCCATATTCGCCGCCTCAAACAGCAGATAGCTGCCGCCTTCATACAGCACATCGTTCTTCAGCGAATTGCCGACCTGTTCCCAATTGGGGAAACCGCGCAGCATTAATCCCTTGTTCAATCGATGCGCCAGAGCCTCACAATGAAAATTGCCGACGATCATGTCGTAACTGTCGGCCAGATGCTCGGCATCCTCCAGGTCTCCGACCAAAGTTTTGTCGGCCCTGACCCGGTCGAGTTGCGGTGAGTCGACGGTCGAAATGGCGAGCGTCACCCGGCCTCCGGCTTCAGAGAGTGACTGGCAGATGCCGGCGAGTTGATCCGGTTCGGCGGCGACCAGGAAACGGGTCTGGCCGAGAGAGAAGTGACTGTCGAGCATGGCATCCTGCAAGCGTTGCCGCCAGCGGACGATCGGTGCCGGTGGGCAGCTGAATCCGGATTCTTCCAGCATCAGGGTGACCAGCTCATCAGTCGCTTCGATTCCCTGCAGGTGCGGAAAATGTTGATGGCGCATCTCGGGGTTTTTATTCAGCAGGGACACGGCGCAGCCCTGCATTGAATCGCCCACAGTGATGACCAGACCGGCATCACCCAGTTGCCGGATTTCATCCATCGCGATGCCACCGCTCGAAAGCGCTGCCTGTTTATCGCCCAGGTGGCCATCGAGGGAGGTCGATAAATCGGGAAGTGCAAAAACATTGAAACCGAAGCCTTCAATCAGCTCCTTGATTTTTTCGACTTCAATTGGCTGCATGCTGACATGTGGCAACAACACCAGCTTGCTGTTGTCGGTTTTTGCGACCGGTTCAACAAGCTGTTCGATCATTGCTTTACAGGTCAGCGCCCAGCCGCTTTCGAAGCCTCCCTCGTAGTCGGGGGTGTTGACAGCGACCAGGGGAAAATCGATCTGGGCGGCAATGCCACAGATATCATCCCCCTTCGTTTCCGGCAGGCCGGTGGTATGCAGGCCGATCAGGCTTGGCGCGACCTTCTTGGTGATATTTTTGACCGACTCGACGATACTGTAATCGCCGCTATCGAGGACAGCGATAGCGTCGGTGACGGCGCTGGTCTGGATGGCGATCGGTTCACAGAAATGCCGGGTGAAGAAAACCTTGGTGAAGCTTGTGCACCCCTGGCCGCCATGCATTAGCGGCATGCAGCCATCCACCCCGAGAAAGGCGAGGGTCGCTCCCATAGGCTGACTCAGTTTGAACGGGTTGACCTGCAACGGCTTGTTCCGTTTATGAATTACTTCAGCCATGGCGCCCTCCGGGCAACGTTTTTAAAGACCGGGTTTTGTAGTGCATTCCTGAGGTCCTCGCCGAGGTTAAGAAGGCCGTCGTAGGCGCCGTAGCTCTTCTTCTTCTCCTGGTTGACATCAGCAAAGGCGATTCCTTTTTTGATTGCGGTGTAGAGTGACCGTCCACCGGCCAGGAGCAGGTCAGCGCCGGTCTCATCAATCAGCTTCGCCTGTTCGGTACCCGGGTTCATCATCAAGACACCTTTGGCGCCAAGGGTCTGCCTCGCCTTTTCGCGATCATCCTCGGTCGCCTTTTTCACCGCGGTGGCAACGACCTCGAAACCGAGATCCTGCAGCGCCGCGGCAATCGACCAGGTTTTGTTGCCACCGGTGTTGAGTACCGCTTTCTTGCCCTGGAAAAAGGTCCGGTACGGTTCAAGTTTTTTATCGAGCCGCGCCTCTTCCCGGGCAACCAGTTTTCTGGTCCGCACCATCAAGTCATCGTCACCGAGTGCTTCGGCGATGGCAAGCAGGCCATTGCTGGTATCCCGCTTGCCGTAAAAGGAGAGAGAGATCGACGGAATGCCATAGCGTTCTTCCATTTTGCGGGTCAATGAGACCAGCGATTTGGCGCAGACAATCACGTTCAGCCTGGCCCGGTGGGCGCTGCGAATATCCTTGATCCGGCCATCGCCGGAGAGGGTCGACAGGACCCGGATACCAAGCTCATTGAGCAAAGGGGTGTATTGCCACATGTCGCCGGTAACGTTGTATTCACCGATCAGGTTGATATCAAAGGGGGTGGTTTCTTCCGGTTCGGCCGTACCGACCAGGTGCATCAGGGCCGCTTCGCCGCCGAGCCGGCTGCCGAGGTTTTTGCTGCCGACAAAACCGGGTGCGTGGACCGGCACGATCGGGACGCCGTGCTTCCCCGTCGCCTGTTTGCAAATCAGGTCAAGATCGTCGCCGATCATTGCGGTGACGCAGGTGGCATAGACGAAGACCGCTTCCGGCGTATAGTGCTTTATGATGTAGTCGATGGCATCGGCAACCTTCTGCTCACCGCTGAAGACGACATCATTGAGGCAGATATCGGTGGTGAATCCTATCTGGGTCAGGTCACGGCCAGCATAGCTGGTGCCGGTGGCGCGGGT
>JBFFPW010000027.1:0-9599 GCA_041573815.1 Desulfuromonadales bacterium | reverse complement strand
GTTGCCTCGACCAGGAAGAAGACCAGATCGACCCCGGTACAAGCGTTCAGGGCCTGATCAACCATAAAACGGTTCAGTCGTCCCTGAGGTCGGTGAATCCCAGGAGTATCAAGAAAAAGAACCTGCCCTTCCGGCACCGTATGAATACCGAGAATCCGATTGCGGGTTGTCTGCGGCTTATCGCTGGTAATAGCGATTTTCTGCCCGAGCATCCGGTTCAGCAGCGTCGACTTGCCAACGTTCGGACGGCCGACAATTGAAACAAAACCTGATTTCATAGTGTCTTTATCACTCATAGAAAACTAACCTTTGGCCTCAATCAAAACACTGGCCATATTGTGAACAATAGCTCCTGCCATAAGCGAACCACGCGGAACATGCGGTGCAGCTTGAACGGAAAAACGATCTGAGCGCTCCGTCAGATCCTGTAAATTATTGCGCCGGTGGCCAACCGCGTCTGACAAATCTGCCGGATGCACCTTGAAAACAGCGTTGCCATCAGCCAACAAAAGCCGCAGGGCCCTTCGCCATAACCGCGACTTGACCAACTGGCCAAAGGCCGGATGATAAGGTCCGGCAAGGACGGCGTCGCCGTTCAGGTCATCATTCGCCTGGAGACCATAACGTATCACCGGAACACCGCGCTGCCGGCAGATCAAATCAAAATCGGCACAAATATCAACAGCATCTTCCAGTTCAAGCGGATTGTAACCACCTTGACGCCACAAATCGGCCAGACGGGTAGATTCCAGAACAACTGTCGGATAAATCCTCATAAAATCTGGGCAAAGTGCCAGGGCGGCCTCAAGTGAGGTATACGCCTCCTGACGATCTGCCCCGGGAAGCCCCGGCATCAGTTGCAGCCCGAGATTCATACCACTCTGCTGTAAAAGAGCAGCAGACCTTACAGCATCACCAGACTTATGTCCACGACCAGTTATCTGCAACACCTCTTCAGAAAAAGACTGACAACCAAGCTCAACAGTCGTCACACCACAAGAGTGCAGCAAATTGACGATCTCTTCATCTACAGCATCCGGGCGGGTTGAAAGACGGATGCCGCCAACATCCCCCCCGGCAAGATAAGGTTGCAACACACCAAGAAAAGCTTTTTGCAACTCCAGAGGCAAAGCAGTAAAAGAGCCGCCATAATAGGCGACTTCGTCCAACCTGCCGGTGCGGAGTGCATCTTCAACAAATGTTTCAACGGCAAATGTCGACGGCAAACCGGTAACCTGGCTGGTGCTGGTCTGGTTACAAAAAACACAATCGTGGCGACAACCGGCATGGGGGATGAATATTGGCAGAATCCGCATTTTGTTCAGTTTTCCAATACGGCAAGAGCACCTCTGGCTGCATCCTGCTCCGCCAGCTTTTTTGAACGCCCAGCACCGGAACTGAGCCGTTTTCCCTGTAACTGCACTTCAATTGAATAATGTCTTTGATGATCGGGCCCTGTCTCCTCAACCAGGATATAATCTGGTGTTTGTCGGTGGAGTCGCTGACAAAGCTCCTGTAATCTGGTTTTATAATCAACATCAAATTCGTTATTCGCCGCCAGTTTAATTTCATCGACAAACAGCTTTTCAATGACGGCCTGCGCAACCGGATAGCCGCCATCGAGAAAAACAGCGCCAAAGACGGCTTCAACGGCATTTGCCAGCAGGCTGTCCTTGTTCTCACCGCCACTGCGGCGTTCACCTTTGCCCATTTTGAGATAAGCCCCCAGGTCAATTCTCCGGGCAACCTCCGCCAGATTCCGTTCACGAACCAGCTCAGCCCGAACTCGGGTCAAATCCCCCTCATGCATTTCCGGGTAGTCCTGAAAAGTTCGCTGACTGATCACCAGGTCAAGAACAGCATCACCGAGAAACTCGAGCCGCTCATTACAGGCAGTCACATCCTCCGGATTTTCATTACTGAACGACTTATGTGTCAACGCTTCGCGCAATAAATCGACATCGGCAAACTGATGCCCGATCAACCGTTGCAACTCAAATATTAAATCTTCAATTTCCTCAACTGTAAGTTTCATTGTTCTTGCCGTCAATCCAGTTATTTCGCTAGAGCTAGAGTATACTGAAGCCGTTGGCATTGTTCAACAGATGCTTTTTACCCGAAGACCTTTCTCCTTGCTTCAACCTCGGGTGCTCCTTATAATGCATTTTTTATGAATTGCTTTTTCTTTGTCAGATTAAATCAAATCCAGAAAAATACTGAATCAAAACATGTCCTATTTTATCACCTTTGTAGGCATCGAGGGCTCGGGTAAATCGACGCAGATTTCCCTGTTGGCAGATTGGCTGAAAAACGAGCTCAACACGACCCCCATCATCACCCGTGAGCCTGGCGGATGCCCGATAGCCAATCAGATACGCAGCACCCTGCTCGATGCCGCGAACGACGGCATGGATGAGAGAGCCGAGCTCCTGCTTTACGCTGCCGCCCGGGCACAACATATGGCAGAAGTCATCCAACCGGCACTGAATGACGACAGGTTTGTCCTTTGTGACCGTTTCACGGATGCGACAATCGCCTATCAGGGGTACGGCCGAGGCCTTTCAACGGAGCTGATTGTCGAGTTGAACAACCTGGCAACCCAGGGTGTTGAACCTGACCTGACCCTTCTCCTCGATTTTCATCCGGAAAAAGGGATCAATCGGGCGAAAGAACGCAATGCCAACGCAGAAGGACCTAACGAGGACCGCTTTGAGCAGGAAGCACTGGCTTTTCACCATCGTGTCAGAATCGGCTATCTTGCTCTTGAAAAAAAGCACCAAAGAATACAACTCATCGATGCAAACGGATCGATCGATGAGGTTTTTGAACGGATCAAATCGGTTTTAACTCCAGTCCTGAACAGCAGGCAGGTTATATGACCTACGAACAGATCATAGGGCATCAACGACAAAAAGATATCTTGCGACGCGCCGTCTCTTCTGATCGACTGGCCCATGCCTACCTTTTTGAAGGACCGGAAGGTGTCGGCAAGAGGCTGATGGCACTTGCTCTGGTGCGAGCCATATTTTGCGAAAAACAGAGCGGCTGCGGCGATTGCGCTCCATGCCGCAAGGTTGACCATAACAACCACCCGGACCTGCATCAGTATGAGCCGGACGGCAAGCAGATCAAGATCGAACAGATACGCGAACTGCAAAGAGAACTCTCTTTCCGACCACTTGAAGCCCGGAAAAAAGTCTGTCTGATTGACCATGCCGATAAAATGAACCCGTCAGCGGCGAACGCCCTGCTGAAGACACTCGAAGAACCAACCGACAACACACTCATCATCCTCCTGAGTTCGCGGCCGGAATCTCTGCTTGTCACTGTCCGCTCCCGTTGCCAGAGACTCCCCTTTTCACGTCTGCCACAAAAAATCATTGAAGATGCACTGCAAAACCATCGTGATCTGGACCCACGATCTGCGCATGTACTTGCCGCGCTTGCCGAAGGAAGCTTTCTAAGAGCACTCGGCCGTGATCAGGATTTCTACCTGGAGAGACGGCGGGAGATCTTGAAAAGTGTTACGGCATTATCCAAGGGCAGCATCCTGCCATTAATGGAGCTTGCAAAATCCATAGCAGCCGATAAAGAGCTGATACCTGACATCCTGGAGGTTTTACAATCTTTTTATCGGGACCTACTTGTCTACCAGCAGGGGCGACCGGAAGAATCGCTGATCAATATTGACCTTATGGAAAAAATCAAAAGAGTTGCCAAGCGGGAAGACACGTTTTCACTTCTGAGGAAACTGGAAGCTATTCAGGTCGGGCGCAAGAACCTCGACCGCAACGTCAACGCGCAGTTAAACCTTGAAGTTCTGCTGTTGCGGCTGGCAGCATAGACCGACTGTCCGCTGTTGACAATCAGTCTGCAAAATGGTCTTATCGCAGGTTAATAAATTTACTTATAAAGTGATGAAATAATATGACAAAAGTTGTAGCAATAAAATTCCGCTCAGCCGGAAAACATTATGACTTCAATGCCCGCGATTTTGAGTTAAAAAAGAGCGATCGGGTTATTGTTGAAACAGATCGTGGCAGAGCCTTGGGGATTGTCGTAGCTGAACCGGCTGAGTTTGATACTGAGACTGAAAAGAGAGAGTTAAAAAGCGTTATCCGTCTGGCGACGGAAGAGGACCTGCAACTGGCTGAAACCAATGCCGCTCGTGAAGAAACAGCTTTCCGTTATTGCCGTTCGAAAATAATCGAGCGTCAAATGGAAATGAAAATGGTGAAGGCCGAATACCTCTTTGATGGCTCAAAAATCATCTTTTACTTCACGGCTGATGGCCGTGTTGACTTTCGGGAGCTGGTGAAAGACCTCGCCCACTATTTCCACACCCGCATAGAAATGCGACAAATCGGCGTGCGTGATGAAGCCAAGCTGATTGGCGGTATTGGCATTTGTGGCCAGACTCTTTGTTGCTGCACTTTCTTGACTGAATTTGCCCCGGTATCAGTCAAAATGGCTAAAGAACAACAATTAGCCCTCAACCCGACCAAGATCTCGGGACAATGCGGCCGACTTCTCTGCTGTCTTGGCTATGAGTATGAAACATACGTCAAAATGCGCAAAGGAATGCCGAAAACAGGCCTGAAAATGACGGTCGAAGGCATCAATGCATACGTCTCTGAAACAGACATTTTGGGCCAGAGAGTTACTGTCAGGGTTGGCGATGGTCGATGCCTGAAGATGTCCATAGATGAGTTCAAGGAACTTCAGGAGTCCGGAAAGCTGCCGGAACAGGAACAGCCCAAAGAACTGCTCGACACGCCAGCACCGAAACCTGAAAAAACGACACCCAAGAAGGAAGAACAACCTTCTGAGCAGCCTAAAAAACGCCGGCGGCGCCGACGTCGCAAGCCGGGCGGTGGCAGCCAGGATGGTTCGTCAGGCCAGCAGGCAAAAGACGGCCAGGATAAATCTCAGGACAAAAAAGAATCTGGCCGCCCGGAAAAACCACAACAAAAAAACCAGGGTCAACCGCCGGAGAAACAGGACGGGGCGCCCCCAACCGGTGAGCAGAAGAAACGCCGCCGCAGACGCCGCAGGAACAAAGGGCCAGGAGCAGGACCAAAACCTGAGTCGACCGACAAGAACTGATCCAGGAGAGAATCAATGGACAAGAATTTCTACATAACAACTCCAATTTACTACGTGAACGACGTCCCGCATATTGGTCACGCCTACACGACCATCGCCTGCGACGTTCTTGCCCGGTATAAACGGGAACGGGGTTATAAGGTTTTCTTCCTGACCGGCACTGATGAACATGGCCAAAAGGTCGAAAAAGCTGCGCAAGCCAACGGGGAAACACCCCTGGAACTGGCTGACCGGGTTGTCAAGCGCTACCAGTCTCTTTGGGACAAGTTTGACATCGACCATACGGACTTCATTCGCACAACCCAGGAGCGGCACAAAAAAGCAGTTGAAGAAATTTTCCGCCGGATAGAAGAGAAAAATGACATCTATCTCGGTGAATACGAAGACTGGTACTGCACACCCTGTGAAACTTTCTGGACCGAGAAACAACTGCTTGACGGCAACTGCCCCGACTGCGGCCGACCGACCGACAAGTTGAAAGAAGAGTCCTATTTTTTCCGGATGAGCAAGTATCAGGACGCGCTTCTCAAACATATTGAAGAGAATCCTGATTTTATCCAGCCGAGAACGCGACGCAATGAGATTCTCAGTTTTATCAAGGAAGGCCTGCGTGATCTTTCCATTTCCCGAACCACCTTCAACTGGGGCATCCCGGTTCCAGGCAATGAAAAACATGTCATTTATGTCTGGTTTGACGCACTGACCAATTACATTTCCGCTCTCGGATTCCCCGATGATCCGGACAATAATTTCAAGGATTTCTGGCCCTGCAACGTTCACGTCATCGGCAAGGATATCCTGCGCTTCCACACCGTATACTGGCCGACTTTCTTACTGGCCGCCGGGTTGCCTCTGCCGGAAAAGGTCTTTGCGCATGGCTGGTGGACAGTGGAAGGGCAAAAGATGAGCAAGTCACTGCGCAATGTCGTTGAACCGAACATGCTGGTCGACAAGTACGGTTCAGATGCAATCCGTTACTTCCTGATGCGTGAAGTTCCGTTTGGTCTTGATGGTGATTTTTCACACACGGCGCTGGTCCATCGTATCAATTCTGACCTTGCCAATGATCTCGGAAATCTGGTCAGCCGTTCAACGGCGATGCTTAACAAATACTTCGATGGTGACCTTCCCGCACCTCAAGCAGATGACGCTATGGATTTAGCGCTGAAAGATAAATTCAAACAGACCATCGCCGTCGTCGACAAGCACATGGACGATCTCGCCTTCAACAAAGCGATTCAATCGATATGGGAACTGGTTGCAGCAGCGAACAAGTACATTGACGATACGGCCCCCTGGGCTCTGGCTAAAGATGAATCCAATCGCGAGCGACTCGGCACCGTCATGTACAACCTGCTGGAATCCGTAAGACTGATTGCCCTGTTCGCAACCCCGTTCATGCCAACCACCGGCGAAAAAATCATTACTATCCTCGGTGGTGACCCGGATGCAATCCGTGATGAAGCCCTGTTCGAATGGGGCGGTTTGTCAGCCGGCACCAAAATTGAGAAGACAGTCCCCTTGTTTCCGCGCATTGAAACAGAGTAAAATAACCATACAGATTCGCAATTCAACAAGGGGTGCTCAGGCACCCCTTAACTGATTAATGAGCAAATGAAATATACACTCGTAGACTCACACGCCCACCTTGACGGCGGACAATTCACTACAGACCTTGATGATGTCATCAAGCGTGCGGCAGAGAATGATGTCGAATTCATCTTGACCGTCGGCTGTGACCTGGAAAGTTCACGAAGAAGCATCGACCTCGCTCTGCGTTACCCGAACGTCTACGCTTCTGTCGGCATTCATCCACACGATGCCATCGAAGCGACCGACTCTGCTATCGATGAACTTAGAGAGATGGCAAAATCAGTCAACAAGGTTGTCGCTATCGGTGAAACCGGTCTCGATTTTTATCGTGACCGATCACCACGGCCAGTACAACGCGAAGCCTTCCGCAAACAGATCAGGTTAGCCCGGGAACTGAAACGACCACTGATCATCCATGATCGTGACGCGCACGATGAAGTCATGTCGATCATGAAGGAAGAAAACGCCGCTGAAATCGGTGGCGTGCTGCATTGCTTCAGTGGCGATCTGAAAATGGCCCGGACCTGTGTTGAAATGGGATTCTACATCTCCTTCCCTGGAACTTTGACCTATCCGAAAAATGATGAGCTTCGAGAGATTGCCAAGGCGCTGCCGATCGACGTTGCCATGGTCGAAACCGACTGTCCCTACCTCTCACCACAGAAATGGCGCGGTAAAAGGAATGAGCCGGCCTATGTTCGGTCAACCGCAGATCTTCTCGCTGAAATCAAAGGATTAACATTCGATGATGTCGCCAGGGTCACTTCGCTCAACACCCATCGACTCTTCGGCATCGGCCGCATTGAACAATCGGCCAAGATCGCCTATATCATCCGCAACTCGCTCTATCTGAACATTACCAATCGCTGTACAAACCGATGTACTTTCTGTGCCAAATTCAAGGATTTCACGGTCAAAGGGCATCAACTCTGCCTCGAACGAGAGCCTGACGTCCACGAAGTCATTGAAGCGATAGGTGACCCGTCCCGCTTCGACGAAGTCGTCTTTTGTGGTTACGGAGAGCCATTATTACGGCTCGACCTGGTCAAAGAAGTCGCCGGTTGGCTCAAAAAACAGGGGAAAGTCGTCAGGATTAACAGTGATGGCCAAGCCAACATGGTCCACCAGCTCAACATCCTGCCGGAACTTGATGGGCTGGTTGATGCCATTTCAATTTCACTGAATGCCGCCGATGCGGAAACCTATCAGAAGCACTGCCAGTCGGATTTCGGTGCAGAGGGGTATGAGGCGATCAAGAAGTTCCTGGTTGCAGCCAAAGAGCATATCCCCTCGGTGACAGCAACGGCAGTTGCCCTTCCCGGCCTTGATATTGAAGCCTGCAGAAAAGTTGCAACGGAACTCGGTGTCGAATTCAAGGTTCGCGAATACAACGACCTTGGCTAACCGAAGAACATCGCGACCTACTTCTTCTTCCGTCTCCGGATAGCAGCACGCACCCCGAAGAAGATCCCGACCAGAGTCATCGACCAGATAACAGCCAACATTGCTATTTCACTTATTGAAGTCATGACAGCATCTTACCTGCGGCGGCAGAGAACGCATTGACCTTGGTCAATTCAGAGTCCTTTCGCTAAACCGCCCCACTGTCAACATTTCATCTTGACCGCCCGCTGATCATTCCTGGACGTATCGCTGATTTTAGAGTCAGAGTTCTTTAGGCATACAGACATTTGCAGCGTCATGCACCTTGACACCGCAATTGGTACAAGCAAACCTGGGATTCTCAAACATTTTATCTATTTCAGGATTCGTCTGCTTATACTGCAATTGACATGCGTGCAGATCACAATGTTCTTCAGGATTGTCACAGCTGAATTCAGTCATAAGTCATCTCCTTTTTACAAAAGATTAACGCTGAAAACGATTCCGTCAACCCAAGAACAAAATGGTAATGGCGATTACCCCATTGAACAGTGCCGACAAATCCAGTAAAATCAATTCATTGTAATTTTATCTGGGAGAAATACTCATGATTATAGGGTTTGCGGGGAAAGCAGCTTCTGGCAAAACAACAGCTGCCAGACAAATGGCGACTCTGCTTCAGGGAGACGTACAAATCATCCCGATGGCGAGCCTGTTACGCGAAGAAGTCGCAGAATTTCTCACCCAGGTTGGCTCCAGCCAATATGTCCCACTGGTTTATGGCTGTCAGGAAGACAAGATACGGACATTTTATATCGACAGAATAAAAGCCGGCGAAGAATGTCCCAAGTGGGATCATTTTATTTCCGAGCACAAGGACATTCAGGACCTGGACAAGATGACAGCTGTGACTGTCCGCCGCATCCTGCAATGGTGGGGCACCGAATACCGGCGCGAACAGGACGCTGACTACTGGACCAAGGCCTGGGCGAGCAAAGTCGAAGAGAATGATCTTGAAACGACCCATATCCTGGTCGACGACATTCGTTTTATGAATGAACTCGAGGCATTGAAAAACGAAGGCGGTCTGATTGTAAAAATTGAACGCCCCGGTTTTAACGGAGCTGGAAACCACGCCAGCGAAACATCATTGGATGATTACAGCGGATGGGATGAAGTTATCAATAACAACGGAACCCTGCAACAGTTCCTCGACAAGATTACTGAGTTGTCGAAAAAGTTCAACGGATAGCACACTGACATTACACATAAAAAAGCCTGCCGAACGGCAGGCTTTTTTATGTGCTATTTCATTACCGTCAACACATCAGGCCTCGCCACCGGTTCCTTTCGGCAGGACCAGGTTCAGAACCACGCCGAGGATAGCGCCAAGACCGATCCCCTTCAGGTCGGTCACACCAACATTCAGAACCATACCTCCCAAGCCAGTGACCATAATAATCGCGACAATGATCATGTTGCGCGGTTGCATTAAATCAACCTGCGCCCGGACCAGG
>JBFFPW010000026.1:0-9782 GCA_041573815.1 Desulfuromonadales bacterium | reverse complement strand
TCGTCTCTTTCAGCTGTCGGCAGACTTCGAGTCCGTCGAGTCCGGGGAGCATCAGGTCGAGGAGGATCAGGTCGGGAAGCAGCTGTCTGGCCATCGACAGGCCCTCTTCGCCACTGGTCGTCTTGTCGGCTTTGTAGCCGCTACGGACGAAATTGTAATGCACCAGGGCGAGGATGTCCTCTTCATCTTCTATAATCAGTACGTGGGGCATAGGTTCCATGTTCTGAAGGTTGGAGGAGTATTGTTAGGATTGTATTAGCAGAGAGGTGGATATTCAAGTTGATAAAATGATTGTTTTTTCAGGGTAAAAAGAATCTCGGCTGAAAACCGCCTGCCTGAGGGAATAAAAAAAGGGGACCCCTTGCCGTAAGACATTATCCGGCAGATTTTCCAACCCCGGGTCCATTTCTTCTATGGAATGCAGTTTGAACGTCATCGCAGTAACTGCAACCTGAAGTGAGCATGTAAAAAATCCTGAAACTCCTTGATCTCCTCAAAGGCCAGCTTCAACCGGCCTTTTTCCATGTGATTAAGCTTGGCGGCACGGATGTAGTTCGTCGGTTTCTCCCCGGCACGGATCGCCGCAACCTGACAACGCAAACGAAGCGAAACGAGAAAATCATAACTCGCTTTCAGATCATCAGCCATGCTCTGTTTAAAGACACCCGCTTTCGTCAGCGAATGAATCCTCTCGCGGGTGCCGCCTTCTGTAATCCCTGCTTCATACGCCAGTGCCTTGACTCCCTCGGTGATGGTAAATATCCCGGCCTTCTTGATATCTATTTTGCCGCGATGCTCACCTTCACGCTCCAGCTTGAATCGGCCAAAGAAGCCAATCGGCGTCTTGAAACTAATAGCGTTCACCGCCGCTCGCATCAGGAATAAAATATCGTGATTGAAATAATCAATCAGCCACGCTTTCAGTTCACGTTCCAAGTTGGTATCGCCATAGACCGTCCGCAGGTCGAAGAACATACTGCCAGTCAAAATATTGTCTGGCGTCGGACTCCCTAACCATTTTTGCAAAACGTCATACCATTGCGCCTGACTGCGTCGCCAGACTTCATTCTTTGCCATGATCCCACCGGGGCAAGCCGGAACACCGATATCGATCAGTGCATCGATCAGAGCCTGGGAGAAAACCTTGATCTGTTCGATCTCCACAGCGGTCAAATCATCCGCATATATAATGGCATTATCCTGATCGGTGGTCAGTGTCTGTTCGCGGCGGCCCTCACTGCCAAGGACAATAAAAGCAAAGCGATCTGTCAGGTCGGCGAACTGCTGTTCCCGTAGCAGAGTGATCAGGCGCAGGAGGAGTTGATCGTTGAGATGTGCAATCATCGTCACAAGATCGCGCGTTGGAACGCCGGTTCCGACCAGATGAACGACCAATCCTTGAATCTGCTGGTGTCGTTCTTTCAGTTCATTGATCGTCTGCGCTTCTTCAATATCTCTAACCAGTTTTTGCGGTGAGTGGGTCTGTAATCGCAGAATGTCGGAATCCGTGATGATGCCGCTCAGGCGGTTGTCCTTATCAACGATGCAGACGCTATGGATGTTGTTCCGAGAAATCAGGTAGAGCGCCTCAAAGATGAATTCATCTTCTTCGATAGTGATCAAAGGGGCGTTCATAATATCGCAGGCGGTGATCGTGGCGGGGTCGACCCCTTGGGAGACAACTTTGTTGCGCAGGTCGCTGTCAGTCAGGATGCCGACAGGTTGCTGACCATCACAGACGACCATGCTTGATATTTTCTGTTCGCGCATGACGGAGGCGACTTGTAACACGGTTTCGTTGAGAGCACAGGTGGTGACGGTCTGGCGACAAAAGTTTTTTACCGGTTGGAAAAGGAGATTCACTTCAGACATCGGGTTGCCCTTCGGGTAAAGGAACGGTGCTGTTGTGTGAAGAAGCTGAATAGCTTTTCGATGGATCAATTTAGCTTGAACTCGGCAATCAGGCAAGGAGAAAGAGATCAGGATAAGAGCAGGGTGAGAACATTCAAAACAACTCGCGAATCGCTCCTTACGGGTCTGGCATCATTGAGGGATGGTGGTCAACGCTCAGCAAACACCCACCTTTGTTTACATAGGTGAAGCTGAAACGCGCCGGACCTTTATTCCTCAAAAACCAAACGAAAATGGCCGAGCCAGCGAAGGATATGAATGCTTGTGGTGGTGCCGGTCTTTTTATCCCTGACCTTCGGTTATATTGAGGGGGAGGTCATATTATAAGCAAAGTTTCAAATATGTGAGTGTCTAGAACACTGGTGGCGATTAATCGCAACCACCAGAACGCGTTTGCGACTGGAGGAGAAAGACAATGACAACTTTTGTAACTCTTATAAATTCCACCGATCAGGACGGTAAAGTCAAGAGCGCTTATTGGCCTCTGGATAATTACGGCGGGGTGGTAACCGTGGGGGGCTGAGGAAGCTGCAATGACTGCATCTCAGACGGTTGGCTCGCTAGACAACGTGCGCACACAGACATTGCGTGGCTTTACTGCTGAAGGGTCTGATGAACAAAATTCCTGAAGTAATACCATCTATAAGGCACAAAACGGTCTATCCTTTATGGGTGGTCTTTCTTACATTGCAGGAGTTTTTAGATTCAATAAAAAAGTGGAGCCCAGAAAGTCTGGACTCCACTTTTTTAACACTTTGAGTTAATGCCTGACCCTTGCCGAGGTGCCCTTTTTACCTGTTGTAAAACCTGTTTTCTCAGGCCGCTGCCTGAGCCTCATAGCTTTCGACCAGCCGTTGGTACTTCTGTTCCAGTTCCGGCGTATTCGCTTCAGCCTGTTGATAAGCCTCAAGCATGCGGCTCCGAACTTCTTGCGGCAAAACCCGTTCGGCCAGAGGGTAGAGGATGTCATCCTCTTTCTCGATGTGGCCGCGCAAGAGAGCGGCATAGCCTTTGGCATGTTCGGCAATTATCGCTGCCTGCCCGGTTTCTCCATCAAGCGCTTTTTGTGCTGACTCTTCGATGGCCCGTACGTGAGCTCTTCCTTCGTCATGCTCCATATGCATCGCCTCAATCGGCGACTGTTTCTCCGGCATGCCGTTTTTGATCAGCTCGACGAACAGCACATCCTCTTCCTTGGCATGGTGGAAGCGGTCGGCGTAGTTGCGGATGAAATCGACTGCATCGAGATAGAACTGCCAGTTGCGGAACTTGCCCTGCTCGAGCAGGGCGGTGTTGTTTTCGACCAGGGTAATCATCCGCAGAATCAGTTGATGCTCATCGACCATGACTTGCGTAACATTGGTTTTCATCAGCTTTTCCTTTCGCCGTCGATACCGATAATGACAATCTCGACCGGAATATCCTTACCTGACTGTTTAACCGCTTCTTCGGCCATCATCCCGAGGCCGCGACAGCAGGGGACTTCCATGATCGGCACGGTGACCGACTGGATATCGTTCTGGGAAATCATCTCTGCCAGCTTTTCGACATAGGGGCTGGTGTCATCAAGCTTTGGACAGGCGTTGACCAGGACCCGGCCCTTGATGAAATCGCGATGGAATTCGGGATAGGCAAACGGCACACAGTCGGCGGCGATCAGCAGGTGGGCGTTCTGCAGGTACGGTGCGTTTGGCGGTACCAGCTGTAACTGGGTTGGCCATTGACGCAACTCGGACGGACGGTTGCCGCTTTCGGAACTCTCTTTGCTTTCGGTTTTTTCGACGGTACGGACGTTTGATCCGGGGCAGCCACATGCCAAGTTACTCATAATGGTTCTCCTGTTTATTGTTTGTCGTTTCGAGGTATGCGTTAATTTCCTGTTCGATCTTCGCTTCGATATCGTCACCCAGGGCGTGAATGGAAACCACATCCTTGACCAGGCAGATGCCGACGCCGCAAGTGACGCAGCCGATATCATATTTTTGTAAAATCTCACCGATGACCGGGTGCTTTTCTATGGTGGTGTTAATGGCCTGTTCGCCAATTTCGCTCGGAAGTTTCATGGGTCTGATCTCCTTTTTTTTCGCTTTGTTGATGCCAGAATAAGGGATAATTGCGCAGAAGAATATGACCCGGGTCAAATAACTGATAAAAACAGTCAGGTATGTCATCGCTTGGAAAACTTCGGTAAAGTAAACCTGCACTAATCTTGTGCTATACTGTCCGCAGAAATTTGGTCATCTACAACGGTTGGAGGGTTTATGGACGATTTTCAAATGCTTTATTGGTATTGGCTGGTTTTTGGTATGTTGCTGATATTGCTGGAACTTATGGTTCCTTCATTTACCATTTTCTGGTTTGGCCTCGGGGCTCTGGTTGTCGGTGTCTTGATGCTGGTTGCCCCTGGAATCAGCCTGACCTGGCAGATTATGATTTGGCTTGTTGCCTCGTCGGCTTTTGTGTTCTTCTGGTTCAAGGTCCTGAAACCACGGATGACCGACCGGACAACGGCCGGGATTTCCCGCGAGGCGGTGTTGGGCGAAACGGCCATGGTGACGCGGGCACCGGAAGGTGATCGGCGTGGTGAAATGCGCTTTGCTGTACCGATGCTCGGTTCTGACACCTGGCCGTTCATATGTGTTGATGAGGTCGTTGTCGGTGAAAGAGTTATGGTTCAGGATGTCGCCGGCAATACCATGATGGTCAAGAAAGTTACTAATCAAAGTACTGAGGAGGGTTGAACATGGGTGGTCTTATTGTTGTCGGCATTTTTGCCGTATTGGTTATTACGACAGTCTTTATGGGCGTGCGTCTGGTGCCTCAGGGAAGCAAATGGGTCGTCCAAAGGCTCGGGAAATACCACAAGACTCTGAATCCGGGTCTGAATATTATTATTCCTTATGTCGATAACGTCGCCTACAAGGTCACCACCAAAGACCAGGTGCTCGATATCCATTCCCAGGAAGTTATCACCATGGATAACGCAGTGATTCTGGCGAACGCCGTCGCTTTTATTAATGTTATCAGCCCTGAGAAAGCGGTCTATGGAGTTGAGTCTTATCATCTGGCAATCCAGAATCTGGTTCAGACTTCTTTGCGGGCGATTATCGGTGAGATGGCTCTCGATTCGGCTTTAAGCTCGCGTGATCAGATCAAATCAAAGCTCAAAGCGGCGATTTCCGATGATATCAGCGACTGGGGCATTACCCTGAAGACAGTTGAAATTCAGGATATCAAGCCATCGCAAACCATGCAGAAAGCGATGGAAGAGCAGGCGGCCGCCGAGCGGGAAAGGCGGGCCACGGTGACCCGGTCCGGCGGTGAAAAAGAGGCCGCGATTCTCGAAGCCGAGGGCCGGATTGAAGCTTCCAGGCGGGATGCCGAGGCGCAGGTGGTTCTGGCCGAGGCATCGCAACGGGCTATCAGCATGGTGACCGAGGCGATCACCGACAAGGAACTTCCAGCCATGTACCTGCTCGGGGAAAAATACATTTCTTCTATTCAGGATATGGCCAAGTCAGCGAATGCCAAGACCGTGTTGATCCCGGCGGATCTGCCGAGTGCCTTGCGTGGCATCCTCGGGGCAGGAAGTAAGTAGAGGCTAGGCAGCGTCCTTTCGCTGCAACCAGCACCGGTTTGTTTGGCAGGAAAAAACATAAAAAGGGACGGACGACCTTGTTGTTAAGGTGGTCTGTCCCTTTTTTACTGTTGCGAGCAGAAGCCGCCTCGTGCTAACAGTGCGGGACTTTTTTACACGGAGCGAAAAAACTTATGGTCCATCTGTCCAACATCAATAAACAACACGGTTCGCAAGTGCTGTTTCAAAATGCCAGCTTGCAGATTCTGCCCGGCAGTCGGGGCGGCCTGGTTGGTCCGAACGGCGCCGGTAAATCAACCATCTTTCGCCTGATTACCGGCGAAGAAGAGGTCGACAGTGGCGAGATTATCTGCGCCAAAAAAACAGTGATCGGCTACTTTTCGCAGGACGTTGGAGACATGTCGGGCCGCTCAGCATTGCAAGAGGTAATGGCTGCGTCCGCTAAAACGGTAGAACTCGGCAAACAGATCACAGAGATGGAAGCGCAAATGTGCGAGCCGATGGCAGATGACGCCCTGGCCGAGCTGCTCGAGCGCTATGGGAATGCCCAGGAGGAGTACGAGCATCGCGGTGGTTACGACCTGGAGAGCCGGGCGCAGACCGTGTTGACCGGCCTCGGGATCGGCCCTGAAGATTACAATCGGCCGGTTGAATCATTCAGCGGCGGCTGGAAGATGCGCATTGCCCTGGCGCGTATTCTGACCATCAACCCCGATGTTTTACTTCTCGATGAGCCGACCAACCATCTCGATGTCGAATCGATCGTCTGGCTTGAACAATGGCTGGCGACCGAATACAAGGGCGCCCTGTTGATGACCAGCCATGACCATGATTTCATGAACCGCATCGTCGAAAAAATAATTGAAGTCGCCAACCAGACGGTCACCACCTACGGTGGCAATTACGATTTTTACTTGCGTGAGCGGGAGATCCGTCGTGAGCAGCTGCTCGCCAGTCATAAGCGGCAGCAGGATATGCTGGCCAAAGAAGAAGATTTTATCGCCCGTTTTGCCGCCCGGGCATCGCATGCCGCCCAGGTGCAGTCACGGGTCAAGAAGCTGGAGAAAATTGAACGGATTGAGCTACCACCGGAGCAGAAAAAGATCAGCTTTGAATTCGCCGAGCCGCCGCGTAGTGGTGATGATGTTTTTGCCTTCAGTGATCTGGCCAAAAGCTGGGATCTCGACGCGGGGGGTGTCAAGCCGGTCTTCAGTGGTGTCACCGGTATCGTCCGGCGGCAGCAGCGGGTCGCCGTGGTCGGGGTCAATGGCGCCGGCAAGTCGACCTTTCTCAAAGTTTTGGCCGGGCAGACCGAACCGACAGCCGGCAGCGCGGTGATCGGTGCCAGTGTCAACCTTGGTTACTTCAGTCAGCATTCAATGGATCTGCTTGATCGCAAAAAAACCGTCTACGAGACAGTACAGGATGCCCTGCCGAACGCTTCGGTCGGGGTTGTTCGCAACCTTTGTGCCGCGTTCCTGTTTCAAGGCGATGATGTCGAAAAACGGATCGACAAGCTTTCCGGTGGTGAAAAAAGCCGGGTGGTCCTGGCGACCCTGCTGGCGCGACCGCTCAACGTGCTGGTGCTCGATGAGCCGACCAACCATCTCGACATCCAGTCGCGGGAGATTCTGCTCGAAGCGCTGCAGGGCTTTTCCGGCACTATTATGCTGGTCAGCCATGACCGGCATTTTCTGCGGGCACTGGTCGATCGGGTGTTTGAAATTGACCACGGTGAGATGCGGACCTATGAAGGGGATTACAATTACTATCTGACCAAGAGCGGGCGCGAGGATTGGGGCGTCTGAAACCGACTTCCGTATACAAAATGAACTAAATGAGGAGCCCGATACCGAGGCCGACAGCGGTCAGCACAAATGAAATAAGCATCCAGTGCTGGGCCGGAATCAGCGAAGCGGTCTCTTTGGTGGCAAGAACTCTCCGGGCCGAGGCCGCGCCGCAAGGCAAGCCGATGAACCCGAGCCAGACGGTATTGGGTAGGCCGGTTTGTGGTAATAAAAGAACAGCAAAAAAAGCCAGAATAATCATTACGACGTAGAGTTGCCCCGCCTTTTGATCTCCCAAGTGCACAACGAGATTCATTTTCCCGGCATCGAGATCAGCCTTCCGGTCCGGGAATTCATTGATCACCAGAAACGCCGCAATCAATATCCCCAGAGGTACAGAAAGAGCAACGACAGTTACCGGGAGGTTATGGCAGAGGACCAAGTAGGTTCCACAGCAAATGAGTGGCCCGTAAGTAACAGCGACAGCGACCTCGCCAAGACCACGGTAGGAAAGTTTGATCGGGGGGGCATTATAAAAATAAGCAAAGGTGACACCGATAAGACCGATGATGAAAATTTTCGGTTCATGAAGAAAGACGATAGCCAGACCGGCGGTAATTCCGAGGGTGTAAAAAACAGCGGCAGCCACAATGGTTTCGCGGCGTGTCATCAAACCATCAACAATGACTCTTTTCCCACCGGAAAAAGGGCTGCGATCCTCTTCGGCAACCGCGAGGTCTGTCCCGGAATCGTAATCAAAAACATCACCGGAGGCATTTTTTGCTGCTTCCAGAAGCAAGATGCCGAGCACCGCCGGGAGGAGCCAGAGCCAGTCGACCTGTCCGGACATGGTTGCGGCGCTGGTGCCAAGGAACATTGCCGAGATCGAAGCCAGGCTGATTTTCGGATCACTGAGTCGGTAGGTCCCGAGAAGGAGTTTTTTTACCCTGGTGTCTTCATATGAGGCTTCGAAAGAAGTCTGAAAAGTAGTTTTTTGCGAAGATGTCTGGCTCTGTAATGGCTTCATAAAAAACCTCCTCAGCCTGCAAAGGTTGTTAGTCTTTTTTAATTTTACTGTTGCCCGGCCGTTTCACAAGCGACCGACTGTATTTATTTGCTAAAACAGCTGGCCTGTCTTTCTTAATAAAACTTGCATCAGGCTGGAATTCATTATTGACTTGTTCGCTCGGGAGGCGCAGGATGCCGACTTTCATTTTGCCGGTATCCGTTATTTTCGGGAGGAGAACATCATGACCAGTGATAAAAAGCACTTTGTCTATTCGATCTTCTGGAACTGTGGCCTGATCACCATCGGTAGCCTGATTCAGGTTGTCGCTCTTAAGTCAATTGCCCTGGCGCACAATTTCGTGCCAGGCGGCCTGTTCGGTGTCGGCTCGTTGATCTACTACAAGACCGGTTGGCTCAACCCCGGTCTGCTCTACCTGGTTCTTAACATTCCGATGTTCCTGTTCGGTTGCCTGTTCATCTCGCGTCGGTTTGTCTGGTACAGCGCTCTGGCGATGGGACTGATCACGCTTTTTTACCAACTTGTTAATTTCCAGATCAGGATCGAAAGTCAGCTCTATGCGGCGCTGGTGTTCGGCGCCTTACTCGGCATCGGTGCCGGTATGGTACTGCGATCGCTCGGTTCAAACGGTGGACTCGATGTTGTGGCGGTGATGCTCAATCAGAAATACAATATCGGCGTCGGCAAGGTTTACTTCGGCTTTAACCTGGCGCTGTTCGGTCTCAGTTTCACCTATCTTGATAACGACCTGGTCATCGCTTCGATGATCGCCGTCTTTGTCTGCTCACAGGCGATTGACTATGCCCTCTCTTTATTTAATCAGCGTAAACTGGCGCTGATCATTTCGACAAATCCGGAAGAGATTGCCGACCAGGTGATGACGCACCTGAAGACTGGTGCCACCATGATGCCGGCGGTTGGTACTTATCATAAAAAAGAGAAAGCCGTGCTGATGGTGGTGATCAATAATATTCAGCTCAAGCGGCTCGAAGAGATTGTCTTCTCGGTTGATGATTATGCCCTGTTTATTGTCGAAAACACGTTCAGTGTGCTCGGTTCGACATTTTCCAAGCGCAAGATTTATTAGCAGAACCGGGGCGCGGTAATAAAAGAAGGTTTTAGAGTGGTCAGGAGAGATCGAATGATCGGATGACGGTTAATTTGCAAACAACAGCCCTTTGATATATTAGGTTCACCATTCATATCCGAGCTGCATTTTGGCATAGCAATAACGATAGGCATCATACGTATCATTGGCTGAGGTGCAACCGATCCTGGAAATAAGCTGCCAGCGATCTTCAACCCAGCCCCGTAAAGAAACCTCACCCAGATACACCGCCTTCGTTCTCGTTGCTTCTGCAAATGGTTCGATTTGCTGCAGTCCGGGGCCGCCGAGAAGTTTGAAAATGAAATTGTCATCTGCGGTGGACCTTGCGTAGCCGAGTAGCAAAAAACCTTC
>JBFFPW010000025.1:0-9875 GCA_041573815.1 Desulfuromonadales bacterium | reverse complement strand
TCCCCCCGGATATTACGAATGGCCCGAACGACATCCATGATTAATTCCATCCGGGCGGCGCCATCCCGGTCTTCAGGAAGGTCACTCACCGGATAAGACGACCGCATGATAAACTTTTCCGCCCGCTCACCCGGCAGGGCCTGCCAGATCTCTTCGGTAATGAATGGCATAAACGGATGCAAAAGACGCAGCAGACGTTCGAGGACAACGAACAGTACGGTCTGGGCCCTCTTTTTGACCTCTGGATCATCGCCGTAAAGATCATCCTTGACCAGCTCGATGTACCAGTCACAGAACTCGTGCCAGGTAAAGCTGTAGAGCACCGAGGCGGCATCGTTAAACTTGTAGTCGTTCAGGGCGCCGTCGAGCTTTTGCGTCATTTCGTTGAGTCGGGTCAGTATCCATCGATCGGCCAGAGAGAGGTCAAACCTGGCCAGATCAATATCGGATGTATCAAAGTCTTCAAGATTCATCAGGGCAAATCGACTGGCATTCCAGAGCTTGTTGGCAAAATTACGATAACCGACAATTCTCTCGGTCGACAATTTGATATCGCGGCCCATGGCGGCAAATGCCGAAAGGGTAAAACGGAACGCATCAGCACCATAATCATCAATCACATGCAACGGATCGATAACATTGCCCTTGCTCTTGCTCATCTTCTGCCCTTCGGCATCACGAACCAGGGCATGGATATAAACATCCTTGAACGGGACATTATCCATGAACTTGAGGCCCATCATCATCATTCGGGCAACCCAGAAGAAGAGGATATCAAAACCGGTCACCAGGCAACTGGTCGGGTAAAACTTTTTCAGAGTTTGTGTCTGCTCGGGCCAACCCATGGTCGAAAACGGCCAGAGTGCCGAGGAGAACCAGGTGTCGAGCACATCTGTTTCCTGATGAATATTTTTACTGCCACAACCGGTACAGGCGGTAACATCTTCACGAGCGACGCTGATGTGATCGCAATCATCGCAGAACCAGGCCGGAATACGGTGTCCCCACCAGATCTGCCGACTGACACACCAGTCCTGAATGTTAAACATCCACTCGTAGTAGGTCTTCTCCCACTGCTCCGGCACAATCCGGGTATCGCCCTGCTGTACCGCCTTGATCGCCTCTTCGGCCAGTGGCTTGACCGAGACATACCACTGTTTGCTCATGTACGGCTCGATAACAGTCTTGCAACGATAACACTCGCCGACGGCATTACTGTAATCATCAATTTTTTCGAGCAGATCACGAGTTTCAAGATCGGCGACGACATTGGCCCGCGCCTCATAACGCTCCTGCCCATGATAAGAGCCGCCATTTTCGTTGATGTTGCCCGATTCATCGAGAATGTTGATGAACTCGAGATTGTGCCGTTTCCCGATCTCAAAATCATTAAAATCGTGGGCCGGGGTAATTTTAACAACACCGGAACCGAATTCGCTGTCGACATAGTCATCAGCAATAATCGGGATCTCACGATCGACCAGCGGCAGCATGACCTTGCCACCTATGAGGTCAGAGTAACGTTCATCTTCCGGGTTAACCGCTACAGCACTATCGCCGAGCATGGTTTCAGGGCGGGTTGTCGCCACGGTGATGAAACGATCAGTGCCAACCACCGGGTAACGCAGATGCCAGAGGTGACCCCGCTTATCTTCATGTTCAACTTCAAGATCCGAAAGCGCCGTGTGGCAACGCGGACACCAGTTGATCAGCCGGTTGTCACGGTAAATAAGACCATCATCATATAAACGGACAAAAACTTCCCGGACTGCGGTGGAAAGACCTTCATCCATGGTAAACCGTTCACGCTGCCAGTCACAGGAGGCACCGAGTCGTTTCAACTGCTCGATAATCTTGCCACCCGACTCCTCACGCCACTGCCAGACCCGCTCAACGAACTTGTCGCGACCAAGAGCATGACGATCGCACTCTTCGGCGGCCAGCTGCTTTTCAACCACATTCTGGGTCGCAATGCCGGCATGGTCAGTGCCTGGCATCCAGAGAACCTCGAAGCCAGACATTCTCTTCCAGCGAGCAAGGATATCCTGCAGAGTATTGTTGAGAGCATGCCCCATATGTAATACACCGGTGACGTTCGGCGGCGGAATGACAATCGAATAGCCATCCTGACCACTCTTCTCATCAGCATGAAACAGTCCGCTCTCTTCCCAGGCGGCGTACCATTTCTTTTCTACATCATGCGGCTCATAACCTTTTGATAGTTTTTCTTCCATCTTTTTTCCAAATCCTCGAACAGATGCCGGTTGTAATTGACCGGCTTGTACCCTGTTGAAATAAAAGAAATGGGGACCAAAGGCTTCCCCATTTCTCAAGAATTATCAGTGCAAAAACATGATTCGGGTGATGCGGTCAGGCACTCCCCTTGAGTTTACGAATTTCATCCTTGATCAGATTTTCCGCCAGATCAGGGACAACCTCCCAGGCAACTTTTTCAAGAACAGCTGAAGCCACCTTCTCGACAACTCGCTGCAAATCCGCTTCAGACAGGCCGGCGACCTGAGACTCAAGATTGCCGGCCGGCGCGGCCGGAGCCACGGGTGCCGCAGGTTGTGGTGGCGGAGTTGGAGCAGCTGGTGGCGGTGCGACCGGCTGGATCGGCGGAGCGGTCTCAACGGCCATAACTTCCGGCTCAGCCATTTCGATGGTATCAGTCGAGTCGGCCCAGACATCCGAAGTGTCGGCAGTATCAGCGCCGCTGCCGTCATCGATAATAAAATCAGAGGCGTCTTCAAAAATTGGCGCCTCGGCAGCGGCCACCGGAGCCGGAGTCTCTTCAAGAGAAACGTCTGCCCAGCTATCTTCTACCGGCGCGGCCGGTTGAGGTGGTGGGGTTGGTGCGGCCGGCTGCGGAGGAGTCGGTGCAACGGGCTGGGCCTGTGGAGCCGGGGCTGTTGCGGGCGCGCCGCCACCAATCAATTCCTCGACTTTCGCAATCAGCGACGACGACTCAAAGGGTTTGGCAATCCAGCCATTAGCTCCGGAGCTGACAGCTTTTTCCTCATCGAAAGGCTCAAAGGTACCGGTCAACAAAAGCACCGGAACATCCTGAAGGTTCGGATCCTGTTTAACCGCAGCACAGAGCTCGTAGCCGTTCTTACCCGGCATAAAAACATCGGCCAAAATCAATTGTGGCTTGTCGGCCTGAGCTTTCTGCAAAGCAGCATCGCCATTATCGACAATCGTCAGGTCATAGTCTTCATTGGCAAAAGTGATGCCGATGACCTTCTGGATTGTTATACTGTCGTCTGCCAACAACAGCTTTTTACTCATTCAAGCCTCCTTGACGTTTCAAACGTCTTCCTTCTCTAAATGGATAGCAGTGTTAACATCTTGTCGACATCAAGAACCGGATAACTAAAGTCCTGATATGTAAAGAACTGATTCACGACTGCTGTTTCTTCTTCTGGTGGTGTATCGCTGTAACTGCCTTCACTTTCGTCGACAATCTTTACTGAAGACTCAACCGGCAAGCCAACAACGCCATAATCACTCTGATAAACTATTGTATAACAGCTCTTCCCGGCCCGATACGGACCGAGGTCCGACAGGATATCAGCCGAGACCATCGGAATGATCTCGTCCGAAAACATAAAAACTCCTGAAAGGCCACTACAGAGACCCGTCAACGGGAAAAGTTCCGGCTCTTGTAGGATATGCCTGATTTGCTCAACCGGCAATGAAAAATTGCGGCCGGCAAACAGAAGCAATGCGACCTTGGCCGTCATTTTGCTTCTCCGAAACGTTCGAGCGTCTGTGGTTCACAACTGATCAGCGGCTCTGATCGCCAAACCTGCAATGTCTGGTACGGCAGTTCCGAGTTCACCCTGAGCAGTAGAGGCACTTCGTAAACCTTGAACTCCTCGACCGGGAAAATACCCTCAACCTTATCGACCGGCATCGCCCAGACACCGTCGGTACCATTGACGACAATATACGCGACTTCGAAGCTCTCGGGGGCCGGAAGCCCGACCTTTTGTCTGACATTGACAGCATGGATTGCCTCGTCCCGATAATCAAGCAACCCGAGCAATCCGTTCTCAGGATCAGCAGCCGAGCGATCAAGAACGCCGGCTCCAGCCTCCCTGATTTCAACCAGATCTTCCAGTGACAATGCAAAGCCGACTCCGGCAATACGGAACACAAGCCTTTTATCGGACATTCCGGTCATTCGTTCATCGAACGCGTGCATATGCCCCTTGAGACAATAAAGAGTTAAACTTATAGGTAATTATCATATTTGAAGCAAAAGAGTCAAGGTTCGTAGTCCAGATAACTTTTGCTATTCTGCGCATTTAGACGACACTCCAGGGCTGCGGAAGAAAAATTTTGTTGTAAAGATTAATAGCAAAACGGTCGGTCATTCCAGCAATGAAATCTGCGACAACAACTTCTGCCGGTTCATTATCAGGGTTCCGGTCACTGTATCGGGCCAGTTCTTCCTGATGACTGACTAAATACAGAAAAAGCTCCCGCAACATATGCGATGCTTTTTCAAAATTATCGTTAACCGACTTGACCTGGTAAACATGCGTGAATAACCAGTCCCGCAATTCGATGACCGCTTCGTCTATCGACTTTGAAAACCTGATAACAGCACCGTCATTTGCTAAAGCGACTTCGATGATGTCGCGAACCATCATATCGAGTCGGTCGCTCGCTTTCAGGCCGATCGTTTTCTTAACATTTTCCGGCAACTGCTCTTCACTGACCAAACCGGCCCGTAGCGCATCGTCAAGGTCGTGATTGACATAAGCGATAATATCAGCGAAACGAACAATTTGCCCTTCCAGGGTCACAGGCAAAGAGTTCTGCGAAACCTCACTCAGGGCACCACGTCCCTTGGAGTGCTTGCTGATACCGTCAATTACTTCTGAGCTCAGATTCAACCCACGCCCTTCATTTTCAAGCAACTCAACGACCCGCCGACTTTGGCGTACATGATGAAAACCGCCCGGGGTCAGTTCATGCAGAACCCTCTCTCCGGCATGTCCGAAGGGAGTATGGCCCAGATCATGACCAAGAGCAATTGCCTCGGTCAGGTCTTCATTCAAGGCAAGGGCCCGGGCAATGGTACGAGCAATTTGCGAAACCTCCAGCGTGTGGGTCAAGCGCGTCCGGTAATGATCACCTTCCGGGGAGAGGAACACCTGGGTTTTGTATTTCAATCGTCTGAACGCCTTACTGTGCAGAATACGATCCCGGTCAACCTGAAAAGTCGTCCGGATTGGACAAGGTTCTTCCGAGAGCGCCCGCCCAATACTGACAGGACTGAAGCAGGCATGCCGGGAGAGAATCTTCTTTTCACGATCTTCGAGAAGTTTGCGAATCTCCATATTTTTGTCCGATGCCAATTTCTGTTGTGGTTTCAGATAAATGGAGTGTAACAGACTCGTCACATACTTGAAAAGTGATAAAGCTGGAGCGATGAACGACTCACAACCATAGCCTGAAAGATTACGGCAACCATATTACCCCTGTAATTCATAAGTGATTGATTTAAAGACACAATTTTACACTTCCAAAAGTTAAACCACTCCAATATTTCATCCTGTTTTCGCTTGACCAATGCCGGTTGGGAGAATAGAATCATTTGTCCAGAGAGAAGGAGAATGGCATTGAAAAGAATCTTGATTGGTGATTGTAGAGAAGACCTTCTTTCCACTCTTGAGGTTATACTCAAAAACTGGGGATACCGGGCCCTGTGTACTTCCGACGCCGAAGAGTTTCTTTGCCTGCTTGACGAATTAAAGCCAGACATCCTCTTGGCCGGTCCATCCATGATTGCGCAAAAAAATGTTGCAAAAAAACTGACTGACCTGAAGACCCTTCTTATCCTCCTTGAAGACCCACAGACCAAACTGTTAAATATAGAAGCGACTGCGCATTTAGCCTACCCGATCAACGTTTTCAAGCTATTTGAACTGGTCCAGAAAAATCTCGAAAAAATTCCGCGACGAAACATCCGCCTGAAAGTGCAATTGCCAAGCATGTATTACCATGGAGATGCTCCCTGCATTGCAGAGATTGTCAGTATCAGCACCGAAGGGATTTTTATCAGGACCGGTTCCCGGATCGAAGGCTTGGATGAAGTCCGCATTGTCTTGCCACTTATCGGCATGCAGACAGAAATTGAAATCGATGGCCGAATTGTTTACCGGGTTGACCCCCAACAGGAGAATAACTACGTTCAAGGGATGGGGATTGAATTCAAGGATGTCGATTCCGACAACAGCAAACTCCTGCAGCAGTTCGTCGAATCACTGCTGGTCGCCGAATTGACTGAGAAAAGCTACGTACAGAACTCTCTCGATCTGGATCAGCTACAGAAACATTCAGATGACCTGACGCTTAAAATCCACCCGGCCAACTAACCCCGGATACAACCGCTTCCAACTAGAGTAACTCGATAAAGCTATCCCCGGTAAGCCACGACAGGCCTAGCGCATCAGCTATTGTTGCGGCAACATCACAAAAACTGCTCCGCACCCCAAGGCTGCAACCGCACGCCATCTGTTTATGCCAGGCCAGAACGGGAACATACTCGCGAGTATGGTCGGTACCAGGCATTGTCGGATCACAACCATGATCAGCCGTCAGTAACAGCAGGTCACCGTCCCGCATGCCCCCCTGTAACTCAGGTAGCCAGGAATCAAGCCCGGACAGAGCGCTGGCAAAGCCGGCCGCATCGTTTCGATGTCCATAGAGCATATCGAAATCGACAAAATTGACAAAAATCAGCCCTTTTTCGGCATTCCCGAGAACTTCAACAGTCTGCTTCATGCCATCGACATTATTGACAATCGACTGCGATAAGGAGATCCCTCGTCCAGCAAAAATATCAGAAATCTTACCAATGCCGACAACCGGAAAACCGGTCGTCATCAGCTGATCAAGAACTGTTGGTGCAAAAGGCGGCATCGAAAAATCATGTCTTCGATGGGTTCGGCTAAAGTTTTCGGCTGAAGTTCCGACAAACGGCCGGGCAATAATCCGGCCGATCCGGTAAGGATCGAGAACAGGGCGCATCCTGCGGCAGATAGCATAGAGTTCTTCCGGCGGGATAATCTCTTCATGGGCAGCAATCTGAAAAACGGAATCGACGCTGGTATAAACAATAGGCCGTCCGCTGCGAACATGCTCCTCGCCAAGATCACGAATAATATCAGTCCCGCTGGCGGCGATATTACCAAGGGGCTCAAGACCCGTTTGCTCTTGAAAAAGAGTAATTATTTCCGGCGGAAAACCATCCGGGAAGGAAGCGAAACTCTCTGTTGTCTCCAAACCGGCTAATTCCCAGTGCCCGGTTGTCGTATCTTTTCCTGGGGAAACTTCAGTCATTTTGCCCCAGGCGGCCTCCGGTTGTGGTGAGGGGTCCAGGCCGGGAGCCGGGCAGATATTACCGAGCCCGAGCCGTTGCAAGTTGGGAAGGTTGATCCCGCCGACGGCCTCAGCGACATGCCGGAGGGTATTGGCATTTTCATCACCATAGTTCATGGCGTCCGGCAAGGCACCGACGCCAACACCATCGAGGACGACCAGAATCACCCGGCTGAAATCGCCATTCTTCATTCGGCGACCCCCTTCAACCATTGCCGGGCGATCTCAACCCCGGCGCTGGTGCCGATGCGATCAGCTCCCGCCCCAATCATTTCCAGGCAGCTGTCAAGGTCACGGATGCCACCTGCCGCCTTGATTTTGGCGCGGCCGGCAATCCTGCGGGAAAGCAATTGCACATCTTCCAGGGTTGCTCCGCCACCGGCAAAACCGGTCGACGTTTTGACATAATCAGCACCAGCCGCAATCACCGCTTCGGCGAGTATTTGCTTCGTCGCGTCATCAAATTCACAACACTCGATAATCACCTTGACCGTAGCCCCATCACTGGCATTCACCACGGCGGTAATATCTTTTTCGACCAGAGCCATATCACCAGACTTGGCGGCAGCCAGATTAATAACCATGTCGATTTCAGTGGCACCGGCCGCTAACGCGTGTTGTGTCTGAAAGCTTTTCACCGCCGAAAGTTCATAACCGAGAGGGAAGCCGACGACAGTGGCAACCTGCACCGACGAGCCGTAAAGCAGATCACTGGCTTTACGAACATAAAAGGGAGGGATGCAGACGGCGGCAAAACCGAACTCGACCGCCTCTTCGCAGATAAGTTCAATCTGGCCAGGAGTTGCTGTAGATTTCAGAAGGGTGTGATCAATAAACGGGACCGGGTTCAACATTGAGCTCATGTCCGATAATCTGCATTGATCTTGACATAATCGTAAGTCAGGTCAGAGGTGTAGTAGTAAGCCTGACCATCGCCGAGTTTCAGGTCGATGGTGACTGTGAATTCAGGTAATTTCATAATCGCGGTTGCCGCCTCTTCCTGATCCGGTGATCCGGCCAGACCATTCTCGGCCAGCAGAATATCACCAACCCGGATGTCGACACTGTCGGGATCTACCTCGGCGCCGGAATAGCCGACGGCGGCAATAATCCGGCCCCAATTGGCATCTTCACCAAAAAAAGCAGTTTTAACCAGATTGGAGGTTGCGACAGCTTCCGCCGCCAGCAGCGCGTCAGCATCACTGGCCGCCCCTTCAACCTGGATCCGCACCAACTTGGTCGCACCTTCGCCGTCGCTGACAATCATTTTTGCCAGGTCGAGCAGAACTTGCTGCAGCAGGCTGACAAAAGTCTCGGCGTCGGCAGACGGATCCATAATCTCGGCCGAACCGGCGCCGTTGGTCAGCACCAGAACTGTGTCATTGGTCGATGTATCCCGGTCTACAGTGATCCGGTTGAAAGAAGACTCGACAGCCTGTCTTAAGGCCTTATCAAGGAATTCCCGGGGGACAGCGGCATCAGTCACGACAAAGGCGAGCATGGTGGCCATGTTCGGGTGGATCATTCCTGCCCCCTTGGCGATACCAAGCAGGCTATAGCCCTTGCCGGCGGCCTCGCCATAAGCGGCGGAGATCTTGGAGAACGAATCGGTGGTCATCATCGCTTCGGCAACATCCGGCGCAGATTCACTATCAAGCTGATCGATCAAATGGGGTATTGCGCTCGAAATTTTGTCGACATCAAGTCGCTGGCCGATCACTCCGGTTGACGAGATGGCAACCTGACTGTCATCAATCTGCAGTCCTTGCGAAACGACCGCACTACACGCTAAAGCATCCTGCAGCCCCTGGGCGCCGGTACAGGCATTGGCATTTTTACTATTGACCAGTATCGCCTGACAATCCCCGGAAGCAACTCGCTGAGCCGTCAGCTGCACCGGGGCCGCAACCACTTTATTGGTGGTAAATACACCGGCACACACAGCCGGTTTTTCCGAGAGAATAAGTCCAAGGTCCAGCGCCTTATTTTTTTTCAGCCCGGCAGAAACGGCCGCAAACTTAAATCCCTTAACCGTCAATTTTTCATTGGTATTCATTTTCACTATCCTCCAGAACCGACAGTATCGGCAGGGTCAGGCCAAAAGAGGTCCCGACGCCCTTGGTATCTTCCAGGAATATGCGGCCGCCCATCTTTTCAGCAATTGTCCGGCAGAGAGCCAAACCGATGCCGACCCCTTCAGGTTTTTCGGTATTAATTTCTCCCAGCTGACTGTACTGGGCAAAAACTTCTTCGGCTGAGTCTATCGACACATGGACGCCATCATTATGAACCCGCAGGTACATTTGATCAACACCCTGCTCTTTTCGAGCCTGGGCCTGTACATAAAGCCAGCCGCCAGGTTCATTAAATTTTACCGCATTATCAATCAGGGCACTGACCAACAATCTGAATTTTTCACGATCAGCTTGAAGATCCGGAAGGTTGTCTTCGATATCAATCTCGAGGTTCAACCGCAT
>JBFFPW010000024.1:0-10161 GCA_041573815.1 Desulfuromonadales bacterium | reverse complement strand
GCTCCGGGCGCTCATCGAACTGGTTCTGATCGATATTCTGACCTGGATTTCCGGCAGTTTCGCCCTTGAGCCGTCGCGTGAAGTAGCGGGTGATACCTTTGCTTATTATCCGCAGGAAATTGAGCGGGAGATTAATGTTGACGTTCAGAGTATTCTGATGGATGCCCTGCGGGTCTTTGATGAGAAAATCCGGGATGGCGAGATCGTTCTCGAGGAAGAGCTTGAAGAGGCGCTCGAAGAGGTTGAGGAAGAGTCAGGGCCGGACATTACGGCTGATCTCCTCGGTCTGGACGGGCTCGATTCGCTGGAAAAGAAAATCAGAGGTGTTCATACGGCATTGGCGGATCCGGCTGGCAGCAAGCAAGATAAGGTCGGCGTCGCCACCGCGATTCCTGTCGGTCGGGATAAAAAACCTGCCCCCAAGAGTGTGCCGTCTGAACCGAAGGAGCCATCAATTGTCCGGCAGCTCAATGACTTTATTGCGACTTTACCGCAATTCAAGTCGACGCCGGAGATAGCGACCGCGGTTCTCAAGTTTGTCGCCAATGTTTTTGAGCGGACGTTGACTCTGGTTTTTCATAACGGGGAACTGATAGCAGAAAAATCGGTCGGCATCAAGGTTCCAAAGGACCAGGGTGCTTCGGGCCCGCTCGGATTCCGACTGCAACTTGATGATACGTCGATGATCGGCCGGGCCATCAAGATGGGTAACTTGCAGTATGGAATGGCAGACGATAATATTGTAAAAGGTCTTTATTCAAAGTTTGATGCTCCAGAGAACAAGTCAATGCTGCTGCTGCCGGTTAAGCGTCATGGCAAGGCTGTCTTTATGATTTATGCCGATTTTGGGACTAAGGAGCCAGCGGAAGTGCAGATCGAGCTGTTTGAGATGTTGGCTGATCAAGCCAGCCTGGCTCTGGAGTGTGGTTTCTGATTTAAGGAATGGTTCCCTTGGGGGGTTAACGTTTCTAGAGGTTTGTGAGGTAACAAGATGGATTCCAAAGTATTAAACCAGATACTGGACATTGCGTTTGAAAAGAATGTTTCCGATGTCCATTTCGAAGTCGATAACCCGCCGTTTTTTCGCGGCAAAGGGCAACTGATCCGCTCCAAACTGCCGGACCTGACCCCCGAAGATACCGAGTTTATCGCCAAAACGATCCTCGAGCACAATGATCGGGAATTAACGGCGGAAATCAAGGAGACCGACGCGTCGTATTCCCTGGAAGGGGGTGGGCGTTTCCGGGTCAGCATTTTCAGGCAGAGAGGCTCTTTTGGCATTGTTATGCGCGTTATTCCGCCAGAAATCGGTTCGTTTGAAGATCTGCGGTTGCCGAAGGTTCTGACAGAAATTGTCAAGGCACCGAATGGCTTGATTCTGGTCACCGGCCCAACCGGCAACGGAAAATCAACAACGCTGGCGGCAATGCTCAAGCATCTCAATACAACGCGCGATTACAATATCATCACCATTGAGGATCCGGTCGAGTTCCTCTTCAAATCAGAAAAGAGCTGCATCATTCAGCGGGAAGTCGGTTTCGATACCGAGAGTTTCTCGGCGGCTCTCAAGGCTTCCTTGCGAATGGACCCGGATGTCATTATGGTTGGTGAGATGCGCGATCTTGAGACGATCGATTCCTGCATCAAGGCCGCTGAAACGGGCCACCTGGTATTTTCTACGGCTCATACTCAAGGGGCGGTGGCGTCGATTAATCGTCTCGTTGGTCATTTTTCACCGGATGCGCAGGAGATTGTGCGCCAGCGTCTGGCTGATATTCTGGTGGCGACGGTTTCTCTCCGCCTGGTCAAGGATACCAGTGGCGAGAATCTGGTGCCGGTTGTCGAGATCATGCGGACAACCACAACGATACAGGCCTGTATCCGCGAGGGGCGTCTCTCTGAGATTGAAAAGCATATTGAAAGCGGCCGTTCGGAGTATTTCATGCAGACGATGGACCAGCATCTGGTTGAGCTGTGCGAGAAGAAAATAATTACGGTTGATGTCGCCAAGTCAATTTCCCGTTCGATGGACCTTGAGCGCAAGTTGATGGTCTCCTGATACGGTCCCCCACGCAATGCAAAATTTAAGGCGCACCAGATATCTGGGGCGCCTTTTTTATTCGTCGGGCCTGGATGTTCTTCCTCATTCAGGCCCAGTATTTGTCGGTCAGGCTGTCGGGGTTGCTAAAAGAGCCCTCTTGCCAGATGTAATGTATCGCGTCGCGTGCAGCAGCAATGGTTTTATCTTTTGCCCTGTCAGATAACCAGCCCAGATTGAGCGGTAGTGAGTGCCAGCCTTTTTCCCAGATACCAACCTGTCCAGCGTCTGCCAGCAGCCTTGCTTCGTCTTCTCGCATCATCGCTACCCCTTGGCCGGCAACGACCAACTCCCGAACGATCCGCTCATCAACCGCCAATGTCGACTGGTTGGGGGTCACTCTTAATTTGTCAAAATGGGACTTGGGGACGACGTACGGTGGGCAGTTGTTGCCCACCCATATCCAGGGAAGGCGAGAGATGTCTTGCCAGTCTTTGAGGTTTTCCGGCTGGTAGAGATGTTTTGGAATAACCAGGCAAAAGCGGATGTTGCTCAATGGCGCAACAGCGATATCCGAATCCGGAATCTCGCCATAAAACAGGCCGAGATCAATCATTCCTCTTCTGAGCATCTGAGCTGTATCGACACTTTGTGACGTCAGGAATATTGCATTGATGTTGTCGTGTAGTGAGCTAAGGCGTTGGTTGATTGCACTGACCCGTAAAAATGTCGGATCGGCATTAAGGCCGATGGTGAGAGAGGTTCCTGTTCCTCGACTTAGCAGGTCGGCTTCCCGCGACATCCGCCCGGCACATTCAAGAATTTCCTCCGCATGGCGAAGCATGGTTTGGCCAGGTTGGCTCAACTGCATGCCACGCGAACTCCGCCTGAATAACACTACACCCAGGGATTCTTCAAGGGCCTTGATCTGGCTGGATAAGGCGGACTGGCTCAGGTGGAGTAGCTCGGCGGCCCGGGTCAGATTTTTCTCCCGGGCGATGGTGATGAATGACTTCAGTTGGTAGAGTTCCATGGCCATCTATTCGATCGATAATATCGAACGCTCTCTTCAAAACGTTTGATTGGATTATTCCTCAAATACCCTGTAAAAACAACAATAAATGTGCCCGTATATTTCTGGCGCCACTGTAATAAGTTCATTATATTTGATCGAAAGAGTTGTTATGTCAAACTTGTTTGCGGCCGGTATCACATTGCCCCGGCAAATCAGCAGCCGCCTCTATTATCGTTGGCTGGTCTTTGCGGTCTTAAGTGGTGGATATATCCTGGTTTACTTCCATCGCCTGAGCCCGGCAGTGGTTGCGGTCGACATGATGCGTGATCTGCAGGCCGGGGGGACTCTTCTCGGATTGTTAGGCTCGGCGTATTTTTATCCTTATGCTTTAATGCAGCTGCCAGCTGGTCTGTTAGCTGATTCCTGGGGGGCGCGCCGGACAATTACGCTGTTTTCAATTGTTGCCTTTTCAGGGGCAATTATTCTTGGCTTGGCGCCGAATGTGATGGTAGCAATCACCGGCAGGGTTTTGGTTGGCTTAGGCGTTGCCATGCTTTTTGTTCCGACCTTGAAGGTGTTAACGGAGTGGTTCAGCCCACAGGAATTTGCCTCGATGACCGGGCTTCTTCTTGCTATGGGCGGGGTCGGTTCCCTTATTTCTGCTACGCCCCTGGCACTCCTGACTGACTGGCTCGGCTGGCGTTCGGCATTTGTTGTTGTCGGAGTCTTGACCCTGGTGCTGGCTGGTCTTGTCTGGACAATTGTTCGTGATCGACCTGAAGATATCGGCATGGAAAACCCCCATCGGGTTGAGCCGATAGCCGCGACTGAAATGAATCTTTTCGCGGGTGTCCGGAAAGTATTTTCCAATCGGGCATTCTGGCCTCTGGCTGCCTGGTTCTTTTTTCAGTCTGCGGTTTTCTTTTCTTTTGCCGGATTATGGGGTGGACCTTATCTGTCCCAGGTTTATGGGTTCGATCGGTCAGGTGCTGGCGAAGTCCTGTCGATGTTGGCCATCGGTCTTATTTGTGGCGGCCCAATGCAGTCGTGGTTCTCGACCCGTATCTTGCACAGCCGCAAGCTTGCAATTATCCTCTCGAGCCTTGTGACACTGATGTTGACCGGCATCTTGTTGACGTGTACCGATAGCCTGTCAACTCCGGCACTGGCTTCTATCTGCTTTCTTTTCGGAGCTTTTTCGGCTGCTTCTGTTGTCGTCGGCTTCTCTGCTGTGAAAGAGCTTTACCCGATTACGATGGCTGGCACGGTTATCGGCTTGGTAAACCTTTTCCCGTTTGCCGGTGGTGCAGTTTTTCAACCGCTTATCGGCTGGGTTCTGGAGCACAATGGCAGGACAGCTGCCGGATTTACAATTGAAGGATACCAACAGGCTTTTCTTCTGCTGGTCGGGTGTTCAATTGCCGCACTCGTCGGCGCTCTTGCTATGCAAGAAACAATCGGCAGGAAAACAGATCAATAGCTGACGCGAAGGCGATCAAGAATGAGATGGATATCGTTGAGGTTGTAACCGATTTTTTCACAGCAGTAATTCGAAATCGTATCGTACTCTTCAACCCGGTTGGCGAGCTCTCTGACCAAATCTACCTGATTTTCAAAGTCTTCACGATTCTCGACCACTTTCATGAGTAGCGGCACAACGAAATCAGGCAGTTCTCCCTCCTGATTTTCCCGCTTTATTGCCTCAGCTAATCTGACAAATTCATCCATGGCTTAATTCTTTTCTCTGCAGGGCTTTGAATACCATTTCGAGGACCTCTTTTTGTCTCGCCTCATGTTTGTTGAGAACAGCAAGGCATTTCCCCATGGGGATGATTCTGTGGAGATACTCGGCATCACGTCCGGAGAGGATAATGATTTTACTTTTATTGACGCCTTTTTCGCAGGCATAGGATAAAAGTTTGGTTCCATCAAGTCCGGGCATTTCCAGGTCGATGAGCAGGAGGTCAATGTTATTGTCGATTGCCGGAAGACTTTTTAGTGGATCAGTGTAAGAGCTGATTTCCAAAAGGGGGTATGATTCTTTGACATAGTCTGTAAAGAATTTCAGGAAATGCGGATCGTCATCAATAAGTACAATTTTTCGCATCATTAAACCTTTTATACGATACTTTTACATCTTACCGTTAATACAGTAAAAATAAAGAGCCATTGGTTTTTTAGTGCAGGCAGGTCTGCGAATTTTCAAAGGAGTTATTTGAACTCCTGTCTTGAAAAAAAAGGCGACCCGAAGGTCGCCTTTGAAGTTACATTATGTGGTAGTACTATTTGCCCCATCTTTCTCTGATCCGTGAAACTGCTGCTTCCACGTTCTTGCGGTCGCCAAAAGCGGAGAGCCGGAAGTAGCCTTCGCCTGACGGGCCGAAGCCACTGCCTGGTGTCCCGACAACATGGCATTCATTGAGAAGTTTGTCGAAGAAATCCCAACTGCTCATGCCTTCCGGTGTTTTAAGCCAGATGTACGGAGCATTAACCCCGCCAAAACAGGTAATACCGGCTTCTGTCAACCCTTCGCGGATAATGCGGGCATTTTCCATGTAGTAGTCGATCACTTCCTTGATCTGTGCCCAGCCCTCATCAGAGTAGACGGCCGCTGCTGCCTTTTGCACCGGGTATGAGGCACCGTTAAACTTGGTCGAGGTCCGGCGGCTCCAGAGCTTGTTGAAACTGTACTTTTCGCCTGTGGCGGTCGTTCCCATCAAATCCTCAGGAACAACAATCAAGCCGCAACGGACACCTGTAAAGCCGGCCGTCTTTGAGAACGAACGGATCTCTATAGCACATTCCTTTGCCCCCTCAATTTCGTAAATCGAGTGCGGGATATCGTCTTCGGTGATGAATGCCTCGTAAGCGGCATCAAAAAGGATGACAGACCCATTGGCTCGAGCGTAGTCGACCCAACCTTTGAGCTGCTCCCGGGTGGCAACAGTGCCGGTCGGGTTGTTCGGGAAGCAGAGGTATATGATGTCGACCTTTTCCTTCGGGAACTCCGGGGTGAAATTGTTTTCTGCTGTTGCCGGCATGTAGACAATTCCCTCGTAGTAGCCATTTTCATCTGCTTCACCGGTGCGCCCGACCATAACGTTGGTGTCATTGTAGACCGGATAGACCGGGTCGCCAATGGCAACGGTATTGCCGAGATCGAAGATATCGAGGATGTTGGCACTGTCGCACTTTGAACCGTCAGAAATGAAGATTTCACTGGTTTTCAGTTCAACGCCGAGTGGTTTGTAAGCCTTTTCGGCGATAATTTCAGCTAGCCAGGCGTAGCCCTGTTCGGGGCCGTAGCCATGGAAGGTGTCAGCACTGCCGAGATCGTCGACACCCTCGTGGAAGGCTTTGAGTACGGCCGGCACCAACGGCCGGGTGACGTCCCCAATACCGAGACGGATGACTGCGACATCCGGGTTGGCGTCGGTGAATTCTGAGACGCGGCGACCGATTTCAGGAAACAAGTAGCCAGCCTGTAGCTTAAGGTAAGAATCGTTAATACGTGCCATTATAATAAAACCTCCAAAAACAGTTGAAGTGGTTGAAAACGAAAAAAATATTCAAAAAACTTTATTGTACGGAATAGGCTCCCAAGGCTCAATCCAGCCCAAGAACCTTCTGCATATCGTACAGTCCCGGCCCCTTGTCGTGAATCCAGCCGGCGGCGCGAATGGCTCCACGGGCAAACATATCACGGCTCATGGCCCGGTGAGTCAGCTCAATCCGTTCACCCATACCGACGAAATAGACGGTGTGTTCCCCAACGATGTCGCCTCCACGAACGGTCTGCATGCCGATTTCTTCGGGAGTCCGTTCTCCGCACATGCCTTCCCGGTGGTAATTGGCAACCTTGTTATAGTCGCGATCGAGAGCGTCGGCGACAATTTCGCCCATGCGCACGGCAGTGCCGGACGGGGAATCTTTTTTCTTGTTATGGTGCAGTTCGACAATTTCCACATCAAAGCCATCACCAAGCGTTGCGGCAATGTCCTTGAGAATTTTAAAACAGACATTGACGCCAACCGACATGTTTGGCGCGAAGACGACCGGGATGTTCTCAGCCGCTTTAAAAATGATTTCTCGCTGCTCCGGTGTCAGACCGGTCGTACCGACAATCATTTTTTTACCGAGCTTTTCACACACGGAGATATTGGCAAGAGTCACTTCCGGCCAGGTGAAATCAATCAGAACGTCGGCGTCAGCCAGAGCTTCTTCCAGTGATCCGGAGATTTTTACCCCGAGATCACCGCAACCGGCAACATAACCAGCATCTTCGCCAATTTTCGGGTGGCCCGGTGCTTCAACAGCGCCAGCAACTTCAAGGCCTTCAGCTTCGGTAATCAGGGTAATAATGCGGCCGCCCATTCGGCCGGCCGCTCCTGTAACAGCTACTCGTGTCATGCGGATATCCTTAAATGACCTTGTATTTTTCGAGAATGACTTTCAGTTTGGTCAAGGTGTCGTCTTGCATATCGACCAGTGGCAGGCGGACACTTGCACCGATTTTTCCCATCAGTGACAAGGTGGTCTTGACCGGTACCGGGTTTGATTCAATAAACATGGCGGTGTGGAACTCCAACAGTGCCAGATGCATGGTGCGCGCTTCAGTCCACTTACCCTCAAGTGCCGCGGTTGTCATCGCCTTGACCCGTTCCGGGATGGCGTTGGCTGATACCGAAATAACACCTTTGGCACCGCAGGCCATCATCGGAAAGGTCAGGAAATCATCGCCCGACAAAACGTCTATTTTCTCACCAGCCTTGGCGAGAATTTCCGAAACCTGGGTCAGGCTGCCGGAGGCCTCCTTGATAGCGACAATATTGGCAAAATCGGCGAGCCGCGCTGTCGTGTCAGACGTCATGTTCACACCGGTTCGACCCGGGACATTGTAAAGCACTTGTGGCAAAGTGACCTCTTCGGCCAGTTTTTTATAATGCTGGAAAATCCCTTCCTGCGACGGCTTGTTGTAGTAAGGGCAGACAAGTAGCAGGCCATCGGCGCCCGACTGCTTGGCATTCTGGGAAAGATGGATCGCCTCAGCGGTGTTGTTAGCGCCGGTGCCGGCGATAACCTGGATCCGCTTGTTCACCTGGTCGATACAGGTTTTGATGACATAGTCGTGCTCTTTAAAATCCAGTGTGGCAGATTCGCCGGTGGTGCCGCACGGGACAATAACATCGGTGCCGCTCTCGATCTGAAATTCGATCAACTGGCGGTAGGCTTCCTCATCAAAACTGCCGTCGGCCTTGAAAGGGGTGACGATGGCGACCATGGATCCTTGGAACATGGGTTTCTCCTCCAAATTATTGGGAACGGCTCTTTTTGCCCTTGATAAAAACGGCCCGTTCCTGAAACTCTGTGCTAACTAACGATTGATAAATAAAATCCCCGAATTTCTTAACTGATGAATCGTATTTCCTAGCATAACCTACAGGTGTTGTAAAGTTTCAAAGACCCGCCTGCGGCGTTGCTTCGATGATGGGACTCAGCGTACTTTCGACGACCGTGTTTTCTGATTTGATCACAGTGCGCAGACCATATTGATATGTTATGCCATTTTTGAGGCTGAAGTCGTCAAAATTATTCCCTTTGAGAGGCTGCTGATTGATCGGTTCCGGGTGAAGCCCACTCGCGGTTTCTCCACGATAAATATTAACGCCAAGCAGTTCGCCTGCTTCCTGAATATCTTCCGGAAGATTCCAGAACAATTTGACTCCACGGTCGAGCTGCTCCGGTTTTATGTTGATTGGCGGGGCTGGTGGTGCTTTGATCGTCTGGCGAACATCGGTCGATGGTCCATTTTTACCACTTTTAGTGAATGGCTGAATTCGATAGCGGTATCCACGGTTTTGACTGATCGCTGAGGTTCTGAAATAAACGGTCCCCTCGTCAATTGTTGCCGGTGCCGGATTGTTTATTCTGATCGTCGCCAGGTTCTCCTGATCTTTACACTCCGGACAATAATTTTCCGGCTGATAAGAGTAGAGAGTAACCCGGAATCCGTCCAGGTCGGACAGTGTTGTTCCATCCTGGTTCTGACTGGGGATATCCCAATTCAGAAGGACCGTCTCTCCCTGCTGGCGCATTTTTAAGGCCGATACCGGTTTCGGTTCAGGCTTGCCTTTGGGCTGCAAAGGGCCTTTAACGCCACAGGCAGAGAGTGACAACAGGCTGATCAATATGACAACAGACAGTCTTTTCATGAATGTTTGTTCTGCTCGGCACGTGCCCGCTTCAGCTCTCTTTCAACCGCTTCCCGAGCGGTGCCGCCGGTTGCCCGACGGGCGTTGACCGAGGCGTCGAGAGTGACAAAATCGTATATGTCGGTTTCAATCGACTCGGAGAAAGATTTAAATTCTTCGAGGCTTAATTCCGGGATGTCTTTTTTGTTTTCAATGCAGTAGCGGACTGTTTTACCGACAATTTCATGCGCCTGCCGGAACGGGATCCCCTTGCGTACACAATAATCGGCGACATCGGTTGCCGTTGAAAATCCACGGGCTGCAGCAATCCGCATCGGTTCGGCATTAACCTGCATTTCTCTGATCATGTCGGCAAAAATCTTGAGGCTGCCCTTGACTGTATCGATGGTGTCGAACAGGGGCTCCTTGTCTTCCTGGGTATCTTTGTTGTAGGCCAGCGGCAACGACTTCATCAGGGTCAGCAGGCTGACCAGGTTGCCGTAGACCCGTCCAGATTTGCCGCGAACCAGTTCCGGAACATCCGGATTTTTCTTTTGCGGCATGATCGAACTGCCAGTACAAAAGGCATCGGAGAGGTCAATAAAATTAAAATCAGCCGATGACCAGAGAACCAGCTCTTCGGCCAATCGCGAAAGGTGCATCATCAGGATCGATGAGGCCGCACAGAATTCGATGGCAAAGTCACGGTCGGAAACTGTGTCGAGGCTGTTACGGGTCACGCCATCGAAGCCGAGTTGCTCAGCGACAAACTCCCGGTCGATATCAAAAGTTGTGCCGGCCAGAGCGCCCGCCCCGAGCGGCATAATGTTGACCCTTTTGTAAAGGTCGCAATAACGCGCGGCATCTCTTTTCAACATTTCGAAGTAGGCGAGCATGTGATGTGAAAAAAGAACCGG